>SCQV01000040.1 GCA_004299085.1 Chitinophagaceae bacterium
CCAAAGGCACTTTCTTTGTCGCCTGCCAGTGCAGCATCCCAGGCTTCTTTTAACGTGTGCCGAATGGCTATTCCACAAGGATTGGTATGCTTAATGATCGCAAACACTTTCCCTTTATCGTCAAATTCCTGCACTAACCTGGCTGCAGCATCCACATCCACTAAGTTGTTATAAGAAAGCGTTTTGCCATGCAATTGTTCAAATACTTCCTCAATTTTACCAAAATAGGCAGCCTGCTGATGCGGGTTCTCACCATAGCGCAAAGGATATTCAGGAGTTGATGAACTTAAAAAGTAGTTTTTCTTTTCTTTCTCTGTAAAATAATCGGCAATAGCTACATCATAATGCGCACATAACTCAAAAGCAAAGGAGGCGAATTTCCTGCGTTCTTCCAGTGAAGTTGCTCCTTTATTCTCTGTAAGGATTTTCTCCAATGCGGGATAATCATTTTTAGAAGCAATAACTAACACATCTTTATAATTCTTTCCCGCTGCACGAATCAGCGAAACACCGCCAATATCTATTTTTTCAATAATCTTCTGCTCCTCATTCGTATTTTTTACAGTATCTTCAAATGGATACAAATCCACAATGACTAAATCTATTTCCGGAATCTCATATTCTTTTAATTGTTCGACATCCTGCTGATTTTCCCGGCGGGCAAGAATTCCACCGAATACTTTAGGATGTAAGGTCTTTACCCGACCGCCCAGAATACTCGGATAATCTGTTAAACCTTCCACTGATTTACACGGAACATCCTGTTGTTCAATAAATTTTTGCGTGCCTCCTGTAGAATAAATAGTGATATTCAGTTGATGCAATTGTTTGATAACATTTTCCAGTCCTTCTTTATTAAAAACGGAAATAAGTGCTGATTTTATTTGTTTTTGCATGATATAAAATGGTATATTGATTAAAAAAAATTCCCTGCTCTTAAAATATCCTATGTTTAATGTGTGGTGTTTAATGCTAATCAACCAAAAACCTGAAACTCTAAACTTCTAATATGGTATCCCTATTCCACGTCCGCCACCCATGCCCCTTCTTCCTGCACTGAAAAATACCGCAAATTTAGGCTATCGCAGACAGTTTTCCATTGCTTAGTTTTCCACAATGAATTGGAAGCATCAAAAATCAAGAGTTTGGGAGAGAAAATGATCTGTATATTCTGAAAATCAGGATTGGGGTTATGTGAAATAAGCACATAATCAACAGGAAAAGGATGAACAAACTCTTCTGTAATCTTTGAATCAATGATCATCATGCTGGAATTAAAAAATTGTACCAGATGATTATTTTTCATAAAATGATTTAAGGAATCTCTCAAGACAGTATGCAAAAAATCTCTGGAAGGATTCAGTGTATTTTGTGTCAGCACCTTATTAAGCAGCACAGCAGAATCTCCCGTAAACTTTACGGATCTGCCTTCCACAAAATCCAATGCATGATAGCGGGGAATATTGTAAACAATCATTTTTTTCTGCTGAGAAGCATGAATAGCATAAAACATCCGGCTTATGCTGAAAAGCAAGAAGAACAGCAAAACGGTTAAAAATGCAAACTTCTTCTTTTGTAAAAGCCACAAAGCCCCTGAAGCAACAAGGGCGTATAGTAAAATAGTCTCTAATGATGTATAAAAGATACCGGATAATCCGGATAAAGAAATGCCGTTGAGCCATTCAATGATACTATTCATGAAAGCAATGGATTTGGAGAGTATAAGTCCGGCGATAATGGCTAACGGCTTAAAGAATGAGAGCAATAAAAGAATAATTTCTCCATATAAAATGAAAGTAGCTAACGGGACCACCATCAGGTTGGCAGCCAGAAACATGGCCGGGAAACGATGAAAATAAAAGATAGCCAAAGGGAATGTGGTGATCTCAGCCGCAATGCTTACAGACATCATTTTCCAGATGTAATTCCAAATTTTATTATCTGAAATCAAAAGAGCATAAACCGGCTTTTGAAAAATAACAATTCCCAATACCGCCAGATAAGAAAGCTGAAACCCTACATTAAACAACCTATACGGATCATAACAAAGTAACAGGAACGCAGAAGCTGCCAACGTATTGTAAATATTAGTCTGACGTTCAATAAAGAATTTAGCTATCACAATAAAGCTAAGCATGACGGCTGCACGAAGCGCGGACGGCGCGGCGCCTGTGATCATGGCAAAGCACCAAAGAGAGAGAATAATAATAATTCCTTTCAGCCATCGCCATCGTCCTTTGTCAGGAAATGGCTTTAAGATAAACAGTAAAACAAGATATATCAATCCAAGATGCAAACCGGAGATAGCAATGATATGCACCACGCCTGCATTGGCATAAGCTTGCACCAAATCTTTATCCATATTATCACGATAGCCTGCCAGTAATGCCTGGGCTAATCCTAAGGAACGCTGATCATGAATGTAAAGCGCTAATGTTTGGAGACACCATGACCGGCAGGAAAGGAAAAATGATTTCAATGGTCTTTTTTGCGTTACAGATAGCAGATGCCATGAACTTTGCGGAATATATCCCTGGTAAAATATATTTTGTAAATGACAATAACGTTCATAATCAAAGGATCCCGGATTTCCAGAATTTCGAATGATCTGTAATATATTTTTAGCTAAAACAACATCGCCGTAATGACAAGGAGCTATGCTATCTGTTTTTTGAAAATAAAGAATAGCTTTACCGTTGGCTTTATAAAACTGTCCATCGTTTTCTATGCTGATGATATCCGCAACTGTTTTCCATGAGGCGGGTTTTTCTGTTAATGGTTCTCTTAATTTTAAAACAATAGTACTGGTATCTTGCAATAATCTTCCCGCAAAATTGGAACGTTTCTTTGTATCATGATATAAAGTCAGAAAAATGCCAAACAAAAAAAGGAATAGGTAAAGGACTGTTGCTTTGCCTGTTATGGAAATAGATTTTATATTAATAGTGAGAATAAACAGCAGAATGAATATGGAAAAAATACATAATGAGGTAATGGAATCTATAATGATATTCAGAGGGAAATAATCAGCGCATATAATCCCTGTCATCAATGGAATGATGATGCGTAAGAAAGGCGCTTGCTTCCAAAGGGTATAAACAGGTTCGTGCATAAAAGGATATGCAATCTTTTATTCTTCTGTTATTTCTTAAAACATATTGGCAAAGTGTCACAATATTAACAAATATGTAACACATATCAAAAATAAATTCCAGTACAGAATTTTATCTTACTTTAGAACAATGAACTATCTGGCGCATGCGTTTTTATCATTTGGCAATCCTGATATTCTTGCGGGAAACATCATGGCAGATTTTGTTAAAGGGAAAAAGATATATGATTTCTCCCATGAAGTCCAATCAGGTATTCGTTTACACCGTGCCATAGATGAATTTACAGATAATCATGAAGCTACCCGCCAGGCAAAGAAATTGATGTATGCAGCGTGTGGGCGATATAGCGGTGCCTTCGCAGACATTATTTATGATCATTTTCTGGCTTTGGATAAACAGTATTTTGATCCGGTGACATTGGAACAGTTTGCGCAGAAAACTTACCGAACGCTGCAACAATATAAGTCTGAGTTCCCCGAACATTTTGAAAATATGTTTTTTTATATGAAAATGAATGACTGGCTTGCGGGATATTATCTTAAAGAAAATATTGACAGGGCATTCCACGGCATTTACCGCAGAGCAAAGTTTTTGGAAGAAAGTGAAGCCGCCTTTTCACAGTTTGAAAGCAATTATGATGCATTACGGGATTGCTATGCCGCCTTTATGCCGGATATTAAAAAATTCGCTGCTAACCATTTATCACATTTATCCAAAGAATTCTTGTGAAAAAAAAGAATATAATGTAAGTTTGATGTCACATTTCTTTGTAAAATCATCACATCATGAAAAAATATCTTGCAGCCATTGTCCTATCCGGCGCTCTTCTAATGACCGGCTCAACGGTATGGGCACAACAAACCAAACTTCCTCCATTAGCGCTTAGTCCGATGGATATGGCCTATTATCCGCCCGGTTATTCGATGGTGGCCAATGTGGAGGGAAAATCTGAGAAACTGATCGCCCGCATTATTTATTGCCGTCCTCAGATAAAGGGGCGCGTTATCTTCGGTGGGTTGGTCCCTTATGGAAAAGTGTGGCGGTTGGGCGCTAACCAGGCTACCGAATTAGATGTCTTTTCGCCGGTAACTATTGCCGGACATCAATTTGAACCGGGCCGTTATACCATGTATGCCATTCCGGAAAAAGATAAGTGGACTATCATCCTGAACAGCCAAACAGATACCTGGGGAGCTTTCGGCTATCATCAGGATAAAGATATTGTTCGTACGGATGTACCTGTTACCAACTTAACTAAACCGGTTGAAGCATTTACTATGATTTTTGAAAAGGCTCCGCAGGGATGTAATCTGGTCATGGCATGGGATAAGGCGGAAGTGAGACTTCCGATGAGCTTCTGAGGCAGTCTTAAACCTTTGCATTTCTTTCCTCAATAAAATTTTCGACAAGAGCAAAGGCTTGCTGTATGGCTACCTCTAACTGGTCATTCACAATAACATTATCGAAATGAGAAGCATATTGCATCTCCATGGAAGCCCTTTTAATGCGTTCTCTGATGGCATTTTCATTCTCAGTTTCACGTAATTCCAGCCTCTTATAAAGAACTTCTATGGAAGGAGGTTGAATGAAGATAGATAATGATTGTGATTCAAACTTCTTTTTTAGTTCTACGGCTCCCAACACATCCACTACACGCAATGGTATTTTATCACTTTTCCATATCCTTTCCAGTTCACTGTATAAGGTTCCGTAATATTTTCCGGCATATACCATTTCATATTCGATGAATGCGTTCTCTGAAACCTTTTTCTCAAAATCTGCCACATTTAAAAAGTAATAATCTGTACCATTTATCTCTCCCTCTCTTGGCTGACGAGTGGTAGCTGAGACAGTAAAGCCCAATTCAGGGAACTCTTTTAACAAAGCATGTGCAATGGTTGTTTTTCCGGCTCCTGAGGGAGCAGTGAGAATAATAAGCTGATGTGCTTCTGAAAATCCCAATTTTTAAATAATATTCCTTTCTATTTAATTCCTTTTTTCACCTTACGTACAAATCCTTCACTGACACCGGCAAAATTCGCAATTTCAGAAATAGTAAACTTCTTTGTTTCTAAAAGGTTTGCTACCACTTCATAACTCTTCGTTTCAACACCTTCCACCCAGCCTTCTTTTCTACCTTTTTCCTCACCTTTAGCAATACCTTTTGCCATACCTTTAGCCATACCTTTAGCTATACCCTCTTCCATAGCCTGCTCCCTGGCCAGTTTGGCTTCATCTTCTAATGTTTTCTTAATTGCATATTCGTCCCATTCAGCCATTAGATTCTTTTCATACTTCATAAAATCCTCCTTTGTTAAATTTGATACTAATGCTATTTGAAACAACTTGGAAAATATTCTGGTATTTAAAATGGCAGGCATTTTATTCAACCTGCTTAAGTTTTTTAATAAATAAAGCCATTTATCTACACCTGTAGTTAATTCCTCATCGGTTTTTACAAATTTCGGTATTTCTATGAAAACGAAGCTTAATTTATTGTAAAAAGTCTTGTTTGAATTTTCATAGGCCAAAGAAACCCAATGTAAATATTTATCCACCTCTGAATCTTCCAAAGCAAAATCCATTATTCCAATAAAGTAAACCTCTTTCAACGAATAATTCCATGAACTGTCTTGTGGCGCTTGATTGTTTATTAGCCTTGAGATATAATAAATTGCCCGGTCTTTAAAAAATTTCTGTTTAATTCGCTGCACTTCTATAATAAATTGCTCTCCGTCTTGTGCAGTACAGGTCAGATCAAAGATCATCTTCCTGATTTTTGATGCTCTGCCAATATGCTCGTTATTATTAAAGGTGATATCAGCGATTACTTTTCTGCCTTTAAAAAGCTCATTCAAAAAATGAATCAATAAATCTTTGGTTGGATCGCTTCCGAAAATTCGCTTAAAGCCAAAATCAGTAAGCGGGTCAATAAATTTTCCAATCTTTAGTTTTGGAAGGGTAGCTTTTTTCATAAGGGGATCATTGGTTCAACAAGAAAGGGCAACGCTAATCAGGTAAAGATAAACAAAAAAATTATACCCGTTTAATATCCGCTCCCAATTGTTGCAACCTTTCATCAATATGCTGATATCCGCGATCTATCTGATCAATATTCTGAATAATGCTTTTACCTTCCGCGCTAAGTGCTGCGATCAGCAAAGCAACGCCGGCACGTATATCCGGAGAAGACATCGTAATACCACGCAAAGGATATTTTCTTGCCAGCCCTATTACCGCAGCCCGGTGAGGATCGCATAAAATAATTTGAGCTCCCATATCAATCAGCTTATCAACAAAGAAAAGACGGCTTTCAAACATCTTCTGATGAACCAGCACGCTTCCCCTTGCCTGTGTAGCCACTACTAAAACAATACTTAAAAGATCGGGAGTAAAGCCCGGCCATGGATGATCATAAATAGTCAGGATAGAACCATCCATGAAGGTTTGAATTTCATATATATCCTGTGCAGGAATATGAATATTATTATCTGAAATACTTAATTGAATCCCTAATTGCCGGAATTTATCAAGTATCATTCCGAGATGCTCAACACCGGCATTTTCAATAATGATTTCACTTTGCGTCATAGCAGCCAGTCCGATAAAAGAGCCAATTTCAATCATATCCGGCAATATGACATGTTCACAGCCTCTTAAAGTGGCAACCCCTTCTACAACTAAAAGATTAGACCCAATACCCTGAATACTGGCGCCCATCTTCACCAACATTTTACAAAGTTGCTGAATATAAGGTTCACAGGCGGCATTGTAAATGGTAGTTGTCCCTTCCGCTAAAGAGGCTGCCATCACCAAGTTGGCTGTACCGGTAACAGAAGGTTCATCCAGCAGCATATATTTACCCGATAAACCATGAGGCGCGGTTACCTGTGAATATTTCTCCTCCGAATGAGTAAATGTGGCACCCAGGTTTCGCAACCCCCGTATGTGAATGTCCAAAGGCCGGCGGCCTATTTTATCTCCGCCGGGGTTAGGGAAATATGCGCTGCCAAATCTTGTAAGCATCGGCCCGGCAATCATCACAGACCCCCGTAACCGGGCAGATTTTTTTCTAAAATCATCCGTACTCAAATAATCAAAATCTATATCATCTGCCTGGAAGATGCAGGTGTGTCTGTCTGTCCGCTGCGTTTTTACTCCCATAGAGGTAAGTAATCCAATCAACAGATTGACATCTAAAATATCAGGGAGATTAGAAAGCGTGACTTTCTCTTGAGTAAGCAAAACAGCACAAATCACCTGCAAGGCTTCATTTTTTGCACCCTGAGGAGTAATAGTGCCCTTCAGAGGTTTCCGGCCGTGAACCTCAAAAGCATTGCTCAATTGTTCCAGTTTTTAAATTTATGCTTATTGTTTTTCCCGTTGCTATTCTTTCCATTTTTAAAAGAATGGTTTTTCTTCTTATTCGGGCGGAAATTGTCACTGAAGGCAGGAATGCTGTGATCATTCTCATACCGCAATTTCCCGGCAGTGATTTCAGAAAGCTCGCTCGTAATCATATCATCGTGAACGGTTTCTTTATGCCAGTTTGTATATGCCAGCCTCATATAATTTCCGATATACTGCGTCAGGCCTTCACGGGTGGCGCCGTCATTTTCTTTAACTGCCTTCTCTATAACCATTTCCAGATTTTTCCCGAAATGCCTGTATTTGGGATATTTTTTAGGATAAGGCAATCTTTCAGGCTTTCTGTGAAGCGTTTCTCTTGTCGGAATCGGATATGGCGATTGCACATCCAGTTTAAAATCTGCAATTAGAAATAAATGATCCCATAATTTATGGCGGAAATCTTCCACGTTGCGTAAGTGGGGATTCAACATTCCCATCAGCTCAATCACCACTTCTGTATTACGCTGGCGTTTTTCTTTGTCTTCAATAGAGATTAAATATTCAATCATTTTTTGCACATTCCTGCCATATTCACGAATGACCAGGTTATTGCGATCTGTGTTGTATTCCATAAAGTGTTTTTATATAAAAATCAGCGCAAAAATAGGAAATAGAAATCAAGAAAGAAGAAGATAATAGGGCAAGGTAGCTTATTTTTGCGTTTCTTCAAAATTCAATCATGACCATGGAACTTTCTTTAAAAGGTAAAAATGCACTGATATGCGGCAGTTCACAAGGCATCGGGCTGGCAAGTGCCATAGAAATAGCGGAACTTGGAGCAGACTGCACGTTGCTGGCCAGAAACGAAGAAAGCCTCAAAAAAGCTATTTCACAATTGAACAAACAGGGCAAACATGAATATTTAGTGGTAGATTTCGCTAAGTCTGAGCAAGTATCAGAGACAGTAAAAGGCTTTTTGCAAAGAAAGACCGTGCATATTTTGATTAATAATTCGGGCGGACCTGCCGGTGGACCCATATTAGAAGCTTCACCCGAGTCATTTATTAAGGCTTTTAATCAGCACCTGATTTGTAATCAGTTGCTGGCGCAATCGGTCATACCGGGTATGCGAAGCGTGGGATACGGACGAATCATTAACATTATTTCCACTTCTGTAAAAACACCCATTCCTAATCTGGGCGTTTCCAATACCACGCGTTGGGCAGTAGCGGCCTGGGCAAAAACGCTGGCCGGAGAAGTAGCGCCGTATGGCATCACTGTCAATGATGTTTTACCCGGCTCAACGCTTACAGGAAGATTGAAATTTTTATTTGAAACTATTTCCAAACAGAGGAATACGACTTATGAAGCCATAGCCGACGAATGGATGTCGGAAATTCCTATGAAACGTTTTGGAGAAGCCGGGGAAATTGCCGCACTGGTGGCATTCCTCGCATCTCCCGCCGCCTCTTATATCACCGGTACAGCTATTCCGGTGGACGGAGGAAAAACGCCTTGTTTATAAAGTTGGTTGTTGCTCTTCAGGAACCACATTGATGCTTCTGAACATCGTTTCATCTAAAGAAATGAAAGTTTCCGTTCTTTCTATGCCTTTTACTTTCTGCAATTCATCATGCAAAACGCGGCGAAGCTGTTGAATATCTTTACACACCACTTCTGCAAAAATGCTGTAGTTGCCTGTTGTATAATTAATACGTATAATCTCCGGAATTCTTTTTAATTCCTTGGCAACAGAATCATATAAAGAGCTTTTTTCCAGATAAATCCCTATAAAAGCAATCACGTCATAGCCCACCATCTTCAAATTGACCTGGAGACGGGTACCTTTTACCACCCCCATTTCATGCAGTTTCTTCATGCGTACATGAATGGTGCCGCCGGAAACAAATAATTTTTTCCCTAAATCAGCATAAGAAATTTCAGCATTTTGCATCATTTCATTGATGATCTGCAAGTCAAGCTTGTCAATATTTAGAGTTGTTGCCATAATATGGATTGCTTTTTATAAAAATTCGAGGCTTAAAAGTAATAAATTTTTAAATTTTCCAAAAGAATTCTATTTTTTTATATATTTCCCTTTACAAAGGATTAAGATAACTTTGTATGCAGATGGGACAGAAAAAATTACAACGGTTTGAGGAAATTACCAGGTTTCCGAATGTGCTGATTTATCCTAAAAATATATCGGGGAAATGGGCTGATCACTTCGGCAATAATAATCCGGTTACTTTAGAGCTGGCATGCGGGAAAGGTGAATATACTTTGGGTCTGGCAAAATTGTTTCCGCAAAGAAATTTCATTGGTGTGGATATTAAAGGCAATCGTATCTGGAAGGGTGCTAAAACCGCCTTGGATGAGAAATCTGCCAATGTGGCATTCCTGCGGACTCAGATTGATAAATTAGACCAATATTTTGCCCCCAATGAAGTACAGGAAATATGGATTACCTTTCCCGACCCTTTTTTACGGGCATCCAAAACCAAAAAGAGGTTGACACATTCCAGATTCCTGCATATTTATAGGCGGATAATCATACCGGATGGAAAAATAAATCTGAAAACCGATTCTCCCGAATTGTACGCTTTTACCAAAGAGATGATTGCAGAGAACCATTGCCTGTTATTGGAAGATATGCCGGATATGTATGCTCAGGACGTCAATGAAGTACTGAATATCCGTACATTTTACGAAAAGCAGCATTTGGATGCCGGAAAGATCATTCATTATTTACAATTCATTTTGCCGTCAGCATTACCTCCGCTTCCATTGAAAGAAAAGAAAGAATATACCGTACAAACTGATTAAAAATTCCTGTTTTGAAGTCATCCGGAGAGTCCATTCAAAAAAATATTATTGAAAATGCCATTGAAAATCAAACGAAAGAATACAGAAAAAACGGCGCCAAAAGAAAAAGAAAAGGACGGTTTTTTCGATGCCGTATATGACATAGTGCGTCAGGTGCCTCGCGGACAGGTGACCACTTATGGCGCTGTAGCGGAAGCAACGGGGATGAGAACCTCGGCGCGTATGGTAGGATGGGCATTAAGTGTAAGCAGTAAGGCTAAACCACGGGTTCCGGCTCACAGAGTAGTCAACCGTATCGGTATTTTAACGGGACGCCGCCATTTTGCAACACCCACTCTGATGCAGGAATTGCTGGAACAGGAAGGTGTAAAAGTTCAGGATGATACCGTGGTGGATTTCAAAAAGTTATTCTGGGAACCGCCTGTATTGCAATGAGAAACCTCCGTCATTCAACGTACTGCCTCGTTTTTTTCATGAGCATACTTTAAAACAGCCCGGATAGAAACCACTCTTGGTGAGAAGCTTATCTGATTTAAATGGCTTAAAATCCCCTTGATTTCAATTGGTTCCAATAATTCCATGGGGTCTTTCTGAGAAGATGGAATGGAATTATCCTGATTAGGAACCGATAGGATTACGGGATGAATGGAATTCTCGCGTGTAGCATTGTTCATGAGTAAAAGGTTGATTTTTGAAAGTGAATAATAACATGCAGCTTAATCTTTATTCAGTTACAACGCCGGCTCATGCAATCTATTGCACCAAGGGAAAAAAATATTGAAAACTATTTTGAGATTTTCCCTTCAGAAGTCATTTTACCGTCAATCAGATAGACGTCTTCGTTACTTTTTTTCATGAAATATTTTTCCCTTGCAAATTTTTCGAGCATAGCCGGATCGGATTTAAGCTCATACAGGTCACTATCCGTCCGTTGTATCCGACCCTGAAGGAATATTTTCTGATCTCGTAAGGTATGCAATTGGTGAACATACCCCGCCTGAGTAATGAGGTCATTACGGTCGAAAAAGGTAATCCACACCAAAAAAGCTAATGTGGCGATTACATATTTATTTTTCAGCAATGACGGAATCCTACGGACCATAATGAGGATTTTAGTCAGACAAATTTAAAGAAGTTTTTTGGGAAAATAGCATCGGAATCCAATTCTTCTTCTATGCGTAAAAGTTGGTTATATTTGGCTATGCGATCAGTACGGGAAGCTGAACCGGTTTTTATCTGCCCGGTATTCAACGCTACTGCCAGATCAGCGATAGTGGTGTCTTCCGTTTCACCGGAACGATGGCTCATAATGCTGCTGTAGGCGTGGGTCTGTGCCAGTTGAACGGCATTGATGGTTTCTGTGATGCTTCCTATCTGGTTTACCTTAATGAGAATACTGTTGGCGACCCCTTTATCAATACCCTCCTGCAAACGGTTTACATTCGTCACAAACAGATCGTCTCCTACAAGTTGAATCTTCTTACCTATGGCATCTGTCAGTTTTTTCCATCCATCCCAATCGTCTTCCGCCATACCGTCTTCAATAGAAACAATAGGATATTTTTTCACCCAATCCGCCCAATAGCTGACCATTTCATCACTCGTTGCCTTATGTCCGTCTGATTTATAAAAATGATACACTTTTTCATCGGCCAGATACAATTCACTAATAGCAGGATCCATGGCAATAGCGACTTGTTTCCCAGGTGTATAACCGGCATCATTAATGGCTTGTAGAACAGTTTCTATCGCTTCTTCATTGCTTTGCATATCAGGCGCAAAACCGCCTTCGTCACCCACGTTGGTAGAATAGCCCTTTTTCTTCAAAACTGCTTTCAAATGGTGAAAAACATCCACGCCCCAACGAAGCGCTTCTGAAAACGAATCTGCACCCTGTGGCACTATCATGAATTCCTGAAAATCTATCTTATTATCCGCATGGACACCGCCATTGAGAATGTTCATCATGGGAACCGGAAGGGTACGTGCATTCACACCGCCTACATAACGATAAAGGGGGAGATTGCTTTCTGCCGCAGCGGCCTTAGCCACCGCCATGCTAACAGCCAGGATAGCGTTGGCGCCCAACTTGCCTTTATTCGGCGTACCGTCTAACTTTATCATTACCTCGTCAATGCCTGCCTGATCAGTCACCTCGTATCCCAGCAATTCATCGCTGATTACATCATTCACATTTTTTACAGCCTGAAGAACGCTTTTACCACTATAGATTTTTTTATCATTATCGCGCAGTTCAACAGCTTCATGAATACCGGTAGAGGCACCGGAGGGGACGGCCGCTCTTCCGAAAGCTCCGTTATCGGTGGTCACTTCTGCTTCAATAGTGGGATTCCCCCGGCTGTCAAGTATCTGACGTGCATGGATGTGTGTAATAAAACTCATTTTGTGATTTTTTTTATTTCTGATTTAATGATGTCATAATTTTGGACGAAAGGTCCGAATGTCCAAAGCCTAAATATTTATTTATAAAAGTTGTAATAGTTAATGGTCAATATTCAATGCTCAATGTTCAATAACTAATCACTGCATACCCTTCGTCAGCTTTCTGAAAACGTCCTCCAACGCTATCGTATTGCTCTGCAAAGAAACGATGTTCCAATTATTCTGCAAAGCTAATTGCCATAAACTTTTTTTCACAGTATCCGGTGCTGTGGTGGTAATATTCCAGATAAACGGCGAAGAAGCGTGTATCGCTTTCACTTCCGGGATTTTTTTCAACATATCTCCGGCCACATTTTCACTAAAAGTAATGGTAAGGATAGTATCTGCAGTGGCGGCTTGAATATGGCTTAACTTATCGTCAGCCACTATTTTACCAACGTTAATAATGATCACCCTGTCGCATATTGCCTGTACTTCCTGCAGGATGTGCGTAGAAAGCATAACGGTTTTATCCTTACCCAGTTCTCTGATTAAATGCCGGATATCGGCCAACTGATTTGGGTCGAGACCGGAAGTAGGTTCATCTAAAATCAATACTTCGGGATCATGTAATAATGCCTGCGCCAGACCCACTCTTTGCTTATATCCTTTCGATAAAGTGCCTATCTTTTTCTTTCTTTCAGGCGTAAGTCCGGTTAGCTCAATCATATCTTCAATCCGTCTGGCAGCATGCGGAATGCCATAAATATGTGCAGTAAATGCCAGGCATTCTTTCACGTACATTTCAGGATATAAAGGATTTGATTCGGGTAGATAACCCACTTTCTTTTTTACCTCCAATGGAT
>SCQV01000378.1 GCA_004299085.1 Chitinophagaceae bacterium
TTTCAAAACAGCAGGCTGATATTCACTTTTAAAAACTACCTGTTCCGATCGGATATGTTTCTGGGAAAAACCACTTATACCACCCTCCATAATTCGAGGGATAATTCTGCAGTAAGCCTGATTGACGCGGGTTCGGAAAAATATCTTATCCGGATGAATGCAGATGATTGGGCGAAAGAAACAGCCCGCTACCAGGGAATAACCTTCAGCAATGCTTCCGGCTCCATGGAAATTGCCGGCTATAAGTGTCAGCAGGCAACGGGTAAGCTGAAAGACGGCAGCACTTTCACAGTTTACTATACACCGCAGCTTATACCGGAAAATACTACTTACAGCGAGCGCTTTGAAGGTTTAAAAGGATTGCCTTTATACTTTGAAGCCACCACATCCGGAGGCATAAAAATGACCATGACCGCAACCAGCGTCAACATTTCACAGCAACCATCTTCCAAATTCGATGCACCTTCGAGCGGTTACAGGGAAATAAGCTACGCCGAATTACAAAACCTCCGCAAGAGTAACTAAGCTACAGAAAGATAAGTATCTAAACAGGAAAAACGAGTAATCAGTCTGCTTTGGGAAGCGTCATGGTAGGAGCAGGTAAAGTCTCCAGGTTAGGATTAGTAGGTAACGTAAATGAATGGGGTATCAATAAAAAGGTATTTCCATTTCTTAAAGTGATATTTTCATTTACTCTGAAGTAATTGGCACCCAGGGGAGTCGTTTTAAAAAATATACTGTTATAATGCAGGTCCCTGAAAGAAGGAGTGGGCATATTAAATAAAAAAGCCGGTTTGCGGCAAACCTCATGATTAAACGGTTCAAAGGAAAACAGGAAATTCAGTGGAGAATGGGCAATAAAAAACGGAGAGCTGACACTATTCGATGAAGTATAAAGCGTACTTAAAGGAATATCTGAAGGGGTCCCCGAAAATGCCTTTTCAAAAGACAAAAAACACCCCAGGAGCGCTAATACCAGAATAATATGGGAGACCTTTTTCATTTGTGCCACAAATATATGAAATCTTTAACATCTTAAACGTAAAAAATAAGGAAATAGTTTAAAATGCATGTTTTTGGGGATGAATGGAAAGAACTAAAGTATCCCGGCAAAAAAAAGTTGGTCAGAAACGGGATTTTTATACCTTTATGGTAATGTACAGGGAACAGTTTTTTGGAGAAGGCTTCGATGATCTGAAGGAATTGATCCGGCAATTTGAGAATATGAAGGCTGGAAGATCTCACGACTTCCTTGACGAAGATTCTTTTGAGCAGATTATTGATTACTTTGACGATCAGGATGAGCTAAAAAAAGCCCTGCAGGCAGCCGATCTGGCTGTAGAGCAGTTTCCTTTCAGCGCCTTATTGCTCTTGAAAAAAGCCGACTTGCTGATAGAAGCCAAACATTATCAGGAAGCGCTGGGTCTGCTGGAAAAGGCAGATGCATTCGATCCCGGCGATATTTACCTTTATATACTCAAAGCGGATGCTTATCTCGGGCTTGGGAAGCAGGCAGAGGCAGAGGCAGTTTCTGAGGAGAGCCTTTTACGGTTTTCGGGTGAAGATAAGACGGATCTGCTGCTGGAATTGGCAGATGTTTATGATGATTGGGAAGAATTTGATAAGGTATTTGACTGTCTGAAGCTGGCATTGGAAAATGATCCGGAAAACGAGGAGGCGCTGCACAAAATCTGCTTTTGGGCAGAATTTACCGGAAGAATGGCGGAAAGTATAGAGCTGCACAATTATATTGTCAATGAGCATCCTTACAATGAGCTTGCCTGGTTCAACTTAGGTTCCGCCTATCAGGAGCTGAAGTTATATGAAAAATCCATTGATGCTTACCAATATGCCATAGCCATTAATGATAAATTTGAATATGCTTATCGCAATATGGCTGATGCCTATATTCGCTTGCGAAAATATGCTACTGCCATTGAGACCTTGCAACATCAGCAGGAAATAGCCAAGCCGGATGAAGTAATTTTTGAAGCGATTGGATATTGTTATGAACGGCAAAGAAAATATGACCAGGCCCGTTATAACTACCGGAAGGCTTATCATATTAACCCGAATGACGACCGTTTATATTTCAGGATTGGACGTACTTATATGCTTGAGATGCAGTGGGATCAGGCCATTCGTCATATTACCACCGCCAAAAAGCTGAATGCGAAAAGTAATGAATATTGCCTGGCGCTCGGAGAATGTTATCTTCAAAAAGAATCTTATAAAGAAGCGCTGGCGCAATTACTGGAAGCAGTCCATCTGAGGCCTTCCAGCTCACGGGCAAGGTTATATTTTATCCGCGGGCTTTATTTGGGGCATTATTGGGAAGAAGCGCTTATTCAGCTTACGCTGGCAGAAAAGGAAACGGGTGATAAGCCTGTTTATCATTATTACCGTTGTGCCGTTTTATTAGCTTTAGGCCATAATAAAGAAGCTATTTTACAATTAGAAACGGCATTGAATGCCGCTCCACGGCAACTGAAAAGATTACTGGAGCTGAATCCTGCCATTCTGCAACACAGCGGCATAGTGGATATTCTCGCACGCCATCATCATAAAAAATGAGTTTAAACCAATAACCAAGGATAGTTTGTACTTTTGCATCATTCTTACTTAAACTACATTCAAATAAAATCTACAGCATGAATTTTGAGCTTAGTCAGATTCCGGAGCGGACATCCCAACCCCGGACTTACGGACTTACTATGGTTATGGATAAAGGATTGAGCATCGCAGACACGAAAAGCTTTCTATCGGTGGCCTCGCCGTATGTGGACATTGTAAAATTAGGATTTGGCACTTCTTTCGTTACCCCTAATCTGAAAGAAAAGATTGCAATCTATAAAGAATACCATATTCCCTTATACTTTGGAGGCACTTTATTTGAAGCATTTCTTATACGTAATCAGTTTGACGATTATATCAAAACGATTAAAGATTTCGGTATTGAGTATATGGAAGTCTCCGATGGTTCTATTATTATTCCTCACGCGGAGAAATGCGGTTATATTGAAAAATTAGCCAAACACGGAACGGTGTTGAGTGAGGTAGGTTCTAAAGATGTTACTAACATTATGCCTCCTTATAAATGGGTGGAGCTGATGCGTACGGAATTGGAGGCCGGCGCCGGCTATGTAATTGCAGAAGCCAGGGAAAGCGGTACAGTCGGCATTTACCGTGATTCCGGTGAAGTGAGGCAGGGATTGGTACAGGAAATCCTGACGCAAATTCAGGCAGAAAAAATTATCTGGGAAGCCCCCAAGAAAGAACAACAATTTTATTTTTTGAACTTAGTCGGTTGTAATGTGAATCTGGGAAATATTGCTCCTGCTGAAGTAATACCGCTGGAAGCTATGAGAGTGGGATTAAGAAGTGAAACATTCCAGTTATTTTTGGAAGGATGAATATGACGTTTCAATATTGAAAGGTTTCAAGGTTTGTAAGATTGGGCCATTATTAACATCTATTACCTTTATCTCTTTCTAACCTTGAGTTCACTCCGAAAAGTCAAAATATGCCACAAAGTCGCAAACCTGCCTGACGGCAGTCAGGGACACAAAGAAAACACTAAGCATAACCAACTGTAAAGCAAGTCTTTGTGAATCTTAGTGACTTAGAGCCTTAGTGGCAAAATGAATAAATCGTACTTTTCCTGGTGGTCTCAACCTTTCAACCTTTTGACCTTACGACTTTATAACCACAAACTTTTTCATGCGCCATTTCGGATTAATAGGATTTCCTTTATCACATTCTTTTTCAAAGAAGTATTTCTCTGAGAAATTTCAAAAGGAACATATCACGGATTGCGATTATGAAAATTTTCCTTTGGCCTCCATTGAATTATTTCCCGAATTATTAAAAAAAGAAAAACCCGAAGGATTAAATGTAACCATTCCGTATAAAGAATCCGTTATATCCTATCTGGATTATTTAGATCCTGCAGCAGAAAAAATTGCTGCTGTAAATTGCATTCATTTCAAGAATGGGAAATCAACCGGCTTTAATACGGATATCATTGGCTTTGAACGCTCTTTAAAGCCTTTGTTGAGGCCGCAACATCATCATGCTTTGATATTGGGAACCGGCGGTGCTTCCAAAGCTATCGGATATGTTTTATCTAAATTAAATATTTCATTTCATTATGTAAGCCGCCATAAGAAACCAGACCGGTTTACCTACGGTGATTTGAATGAAGAAATTATTCAACAGCATACGCTTATCATTAATACCACACCTTTAGGCACCAGCCCGGATGTGAATCTCTGTCCGGATATTCCCTATCAGTTTCTAAGGAAAGAACATTTATTATATGATCTGATTTATAATCCTCCCGAAACCTTATTTTTACAAAGAGGAAAAGAAAGGGGAGCGGCTATTAAAAACGGATATGAAATGTTGCTGATACAGGCGGAAGCTTCCTGGGAAATCTGGAATGGTTGAATCATGAAATTTGCAGATGTCATATTGCCCCTGGCGCTGCCAAGGAATTATACTTATTCCATTCCGGAAGAGATGGAAGACACCGTCATTGCAGGATGTCGTGTGGCTGTACAGTTTGGCAAGAATAAAAAATATGCGGCCATCGTAAAAGCCATTCATGAAGATGCCCCTGAAGCCTATAAAACGAAATCCATTCTCTATCTTTTAGATAAGGAACCTATCGTTCATCCACAGCAACTAATCTTTTGGGAATGGATTGCCACCTATTATATGTGCACAGAAGGCGATGTGATGCACGCGGCCTTACCAGCACATCTAAAGTTGACCAGCGAAACACGTCTTATCTATAATGCTGAATATGGCGATGATTTTTCTGCATTGAATGAAGAAGAATATCTGATTGCTGAAGCTTTGCATATTCGAAAGGAATTGAGCATAGATGAAGTGCTGCAGATTACAGATAAGATTCAGGTTTATTCTCTTGTAAAACAACTGCTGGATAAAAAAGTATGTTTTGTATATGAAGAATTAAAGGAGGCCTATCATCCTAAGAAAGAAAATATAATTACGCTCCATCCCCGTTGCAACGATGAAGCTACTTTGGCTTCTATCTTTGATGAAGTACAACGTGCTCCAAAACAGATGGAAACTTTGCTTGCTTTTATTCATCTGAACAAGACAGAAGGATTGGTACGTCAAACTGATTTACAGAAAAAAGCAGGTGTTTCTGCCGGTATTGTCAAAGCGCTGGCAGATAAAAATATTTTAGTTATTCAAAAGCAGACCGTTGACCGTATTCCTTCTTTAAGGAAAGACAGGACAAATGAAAATTTTAAAACGTTTGAGCTTAGTAACGAACAACAGAAAGCATCTGAACAGATTCATGCTTTTTTCAAAGAGAAACAAACTGTTCTATTGCATGGCGTTACTTCCAGCGGTAAAACCTTATTATACATTAAGTTAATTGAAGAATATTTATCGAAGGGAAAACAATCACTTTATTTATTGCCGGAAATAGCGCTGACCGCACAAATCATTCGCAGGCTTCAGGAACATTTTGTAAATCAGATAGGCATTTATCATTCCAAATTCAGCAATAATGAACGAGTGGAGATATGGAACAAAGTAAAAAGCGGAGAATATAAAGTGGTGTTGGGAGCAAGGTCCGCATTATTATTACCTTTTAAAGATTTAGGGCTGATTATTTTAGATGAAGAGCACGATGCTTCTTACAAGCAGCAGGATCCGGCGCCGCGTTATCATGCGCGCGATGCGGCTCTTTATTATGCGCAGTTATTTGGCGCTAAAGTATTAATGGGTTCTGCCACGCCTTCATTAGAATCGTATTATAATGCGCAAAGCGGTAAATACGGTTTGGCGCAGCTTAAAGAAAGATTCGGCGGGATGCAGATGCCCGATATTACCGTCGTGGATATGAAGCAGGTGCAACGCAGCAGGAAACAGGAAGCATCCTATTTATCGCCTGCACTGAAGGAAGCTATTCAACAATCGCT
>SCQV01000041.1 GCA_004299085.1 Chitinophagaceae bacterium
CCGGATATTAAAAGTTTCCAGAACCATCGCTGATTTAGATGGAAGTGAAAATATTAAAGCCGAACATCTGGCAGAAGCGATTCAGTATAGAAGTCTGGATAGGGAGAATTGGGGAGGGTAATGTACACATGAAAGAAAAGTTTGCTAAAAGCTGGTAATTATCTTTGAGTTTTTATCATAGGAAGAAAGACGACATGTAAAGCCTCACTTTAAGATTCAAGTTTTAACGACCACTGACTAAAGTTTATGAACCATTGTAACATACGTGATGTGGTTTATTCTATCCTTCTCGTAAAAAACGGATAATTAACCGTTAAATGGATTCTGGCTTTTTTGAAGATGTTTCCCTTGGTTTCCAAGTAAATGCTATTTTTGAAATATAATATGAAATAATATTTTCTGCAGATATAAAACGTAAAAATGCAGGTATGGTTTTAAAACCAGAGAAATAATTTGTCCAATTAAGTGTATGTCTTCTTTTTTTGGATAGAGAATAGAAATTCCATAACCGGAATACATTTGCAAAAAAAATTGCAAGTTTGAAGATCGTTTACTCATGGACAATACGCCACAATTAACACGCAGCCTGAATCTTCCGCAATCCGCCATTCTGAACATGATAGATATGGTAGGCATTGGCCCGTTCATTGCCCTGCCGGTCATTCTGGTCGCCTTTCCCGGAAAATTCAGCGTTATTCCCTGGTTCATCGGATTCATTGTAGCATTAGCAGATGGCTTTGTGTGGGGTGAATTAGGATCTGCCTGGCCCGAAGCCGGAGGAAGCTACGTGTTTTTGCAAAAGTTGTATAAAGGGAAAACGGGCCGAATCATGACGTTTTTGTATGTGCTGCAGACTTCCGTTCATTTACCTTTAGTGATGACAAGCGCCGCCATCGGCTTTGCCAATTATTTTGGATACTTAGTTCCGCTTGGTTTCTGGCAGGGTAAAGCAGTGATGATAGCATTGGTGATGGTTATCATTCTTTTGTTATACCGAAAGATTTCGGATGTCAGCAAAATCAGTGTGGTGTTATCAATTGCCGTGGCAGGTTTATTGATCTGGACTATTGTAACGGGCGCTATCGGATACAGTGATCATTTGCTGCACGCCAACTCTGCTCTTTCTCATAAGATAGGTGATTTTAATACCATGGCTTTCTGGTTCATTGTGGGAAACTATACTTCCAATACCATTTATGCTTACTTAGGCTATTATAATGTCTGCAATTTGGGCTCGGAAATAAAAAATCCGGAGAAAAATATCCCACGAAGCATTATTATATCTATCATTGGTATTGCCGTTTTGTATATGCTGATGCAATGGATGATAGCCGGTTCTGTCAGCCACGCAAAGATTATTAATGAAAACGTGCCCATCATTAGCATTTTATTTCAACAGGCTTATGGAAAACAGGTTGCAGATATAGCGACTGTCATGCTATTGATAGTGGCCGGATCTTCCTTATTCGCACTATTATTAGGCTATTCCCGCGTTATTTATGCTTCAGCAAAAGATGGGATGCATTTCAAAATATTTGCCCACCTGCATCCAACTAAGAAATTCCCTGATTATACCCTGATCGTCTTTGGTGGTCTCGCAATCATTTTCTGCTTAGCCTTTAATAAACCTTCTGCCGTGTTCGGTTTCATTGTCGTGACGCGGATATTTATTCAGTTTATACCGCAGGCAGTCGGTGTGATATTATTAAGGGTTAGAAAACGAACGCACGAATTACATTTTAAAATGCCTTTATTTCCTTTAATCCCTATCTTTTCTATACTGGTCTGGATTTTTGTATTCATCACTTCGGGGTACAAATATTTTACTTCAGGCATTGCCATCATCATAGTCGGATTGATTTTGTATTTTGTATTTTTCAACAGGAAAAGAAAAGCATAATCCTTAGGGAACCGCTAAAAACTCTTTTCGCTTAGTGTTCTTTGTGCGCTCCGTGCCTACCGTCAGGCAGGTCTGTGGCCTTTGTGAGAAAAAAAACATCAAAAAGTAAGTTTTTAGAGGTTCCCTTATTCACACCACCACATTAATCATTCTTCCTTTTACGACAATAAATTTCTTCACCGGTTTTCCGTCCATCCACTTCTGAACAATTTCATTGGCCAGCACTTCCTTTTCAACATCTGCCTGAAGCGTATCCACCGGAAAGGAAAGTTCCGTTCGGGTTTTACCATTTACTGCCACCGGATAACTGAAATTATTTTCTTTTAAATACTGTTCATTGTACGTTGGAAACGCAGCATCTAAAACAGTTCTCTTATTTCCCAACTGATGCCATAGTTCTTCGCTGATATGTGGCGCATAAGGAGTTAACAGAATTAATAAAGGTTCCAGTATTTTCCTTTTATGACAATTTAAAGCGGCAAGCTCATTAACACAAATCATAAACTGGCTGACTGCCGTGTTAAAGGAAAAACGTTCCGTATCTTCCTGAATCTTTTTGATAGCCTTATGTAAAATGCGTAATTCATTTTCTGCCGGCTCAGCATTATTAATCACAAAATTATCCTGCTCATAAAACAATCGCCACAACTTTTTCAAAAAACGATGAACTCCTTCAATGCCTTTGGTGTCCCAGGGTTTGGATTGCTCTATCGGCCCAAGGAACATTTCGTACATCCGGAAAGTATCGGCGCCGTATTTATCCACTATAATATCCGGATTGACCACATTATATTTCGATTTGGACATCTTCTCTACCGCAGACCCGCAAATGTATTGGCCGTTTTCAAGGATAAATGCTGCATCTTCGTAATCCGGTTTCCATTTTTTAAACGCTTCTGTATCCAATACAAACCCATCTACGATATTAACATCTACATGTAATTCATCTGTTTGATATTGATCTTTTAATCCATGTGAGACAAATTGATTGGTACCCTGAATGCGATATACAAAACGGGAATCACCGGCAATCATTCCCTGGTTGATAAGCTTCCTATAAGGTTCATCAAAACCAATAAATCCCAAATCATACAATACTTTTGTCCACATTCTGGAATATAATAAATGCCCGACCGCATGTTCTGTTCCGCCGATATATACATCCACCTGGTTCCAATAATCTGTTGCTTTTCTATCGGCAAATTCCTTTTCATTACGTGGATCCATATACCTTAAAAAATACCAACTGCTGCCTGCATACCCCGGCATCGTATTGGTTTCTAATCCTCCTCCCTTCGTTGAAAGGAATTGATTAACCCAAGCCGTAATATTCGCTAAAGGACCTTCCCCTTCGGGACCAGGTTTATAAGTTTCTACGTGAGGTAATTGTAACGGCAACTCTTTTTCATCCAAAGGAATGGCAATCCCGTCTTTCCAGATAATGGGAAAAGGTTCTCCCCAATAGCGTTGACGGCTGAAAGCCGCATCCCTCATCTTATAATTGACTTTTCTTTTCCCGATTTCCATTTCTTCTACTTTCTGAATGACCACTTCTATGGCATCCTGCATCTTCATGCCGTTCAGAAAATCACTGTTCTGTAAAACGGCGTCTTTAGAAGGATTGGCTTCTTCTCCATTATAGGAATCTCCTATAATATTCGTTATCGGGATATTAAAGTGCTTAGCAAATCTATGATCTCTTTCGTCGCCGCAGGGCACTGCCATGATGGCACCGGTTCCATAACCTGCCAGCACATATTCCGAAACCCAGATGGGGATTTCTTTACCGCTGAACGGATGAATTGCATAAGCGCCGGTAAAGCACCCTGTGATCTTTTTTTCTGCCATTCGTTCGCGCTCACTGCGGCTGTTGACATAAGCAAGATATTCATCTATTGCCTCAGATTGTTCCGGTGTTGTTATCTGCTCCACTAATTCATGTTCAGGAGCCAATACCATGAAGTCAACACCGAAGATGGTGTCTGGGCGGGTGGTGAAGACCCTCACCCCACCCTCTCCCCAGTGGGGAGAGGGCTTCATATTGTCCTCTTTTCGTTCCATCGAAGTTCGAATGGATAAATTACACGTCTCTTTAATTTTATTAATTGTCTTTTCAGTTTCAAACAGTACATCTTCATTAGTGACCCTTAGAGTAATGAACCCAAGTTCTTTTAATAATCTATCCCTTTCTATATCCAATGCTTGCTGTTCTTTTGTGTTGTGGTATCCACCATCCACCTCCACTACTATCCATGCATCCAAACAGACAAAATCTACAATGTAATTTTCGATAGGATGTTGTCTTCTGAATTTATATCCAGTTGCCCTATTTCGGAGAGCATTCCATAATAAAGATTCCGCTTCGGTTGGGTTCTTTCGGTTTTTCCTGGCATTTTCAAAATTCACGCCGTTAGCTACTTTATACTCCGCATATCCAAATCCAGGCAGGTTTTGGCTTCTCTCTCCCCTGCGGGGAGAGCCGGAGAGGGGGAATACGATGTCCGCCCCTACACTCTTCCCAATCCAGTTGCTTTGCATTTCCTTCATGGCCTCGCTGAATTCTATTTGCCGCAATCCTTCCAATAATCTGTCGGCATATTCCGTAATGCGTAAATACCATTGTCTTAATTTCTTTTTTATCACGGGATACCCCCCCCTTTCACTGACGCCATTTATCACTTCATCATTGGCAAGCACCGTCCCCAATGCCTCACACCAATTTACATCACCGTAACCACAGTAAGCCAGGCGATAATTCATCAGGATGCCCTGCTTTGTTTTTTTATCAAAGGATTTCCACTGATCGGAAGAAAATTGCACAGATTCATCCGCAGGACAAGGATAGGAAACGTTCCCTTCTTTATCAAAAGATGCAATCAACTCATCAATCGGTTCTGCCTTTTTTTTATCGCGATTGTACCAGCTATGAAATAACTGAAGAAAAATCCACTGTGTCCATTTATAATAATCCGGCTCAGATGTCCTCACTTCCCGGCTCCAGTCGTAGCAAAACCCGATATTATTCATCTGCTCTTTAAAGGAGGCAATATTTTTCTCGGTAGTAACGGCAGGATGCTGGCCGGTTTCAATCGCATATTGTTCTGCCGGTAACCCGAAAGCGTCAAAGCCCATCGGATGCAATACATTAAAACCTTTCAATCTTTTGTAGCGCGCATAAATATCGGAAGCGATATATCCTAAAGGATGCCCCACATGCAAACCCGCGCCGGATGGATAAGGAAACATATCCAACACATAACATTTTGGCTTCTGATAATTATTTTCGACCAGGTAAACTTTTTCCTCTTCCCAGCGCTGTTGCCATTTTTTCTCTATCGTCCTGAATTGATATTCCATACGTTATTATAATCTGATTGGATAATTTGCTTTGATCTTAGAAAATGCCTTAAAGTGACAAAATTAAGTCAAATATGCGTTTTACCGTCGCATGGAAAGAGAATTACACTCCCCCGGTTGCAGAAACAGGAGGCTCCTCCGGAGTCGTTGATTCTATTCGTAACTTCTCATTCCGGTAATTCCCCCATATTCATTCAAAGCATTGGCACAAGATGACCCAGATATAAGGAACCACTCCGCGAAAATATTTCCGCATGGTTTTTGTTTCTTATGTAAATAAAATTATCCGCAATATTTCGGAGAGAGATTTACCTTTATGCCATGAGTATGCCCGATCTTTTTTCTCAAACAGAAGAACAAAAAATTTATAAAAAAGCAGGTGCCGCTAAAAAGCGCGGCAGAAAGCCCCTTTCTGATCCTTACGACAATCAGATATTGAAGAGCATCAGTGCGATGCATCTGGAAAAACAATATTACGGAATCGGCGAAGTGGCGGAAATGTTTCATGTAAATACCTCGCTTATCCGATATTGGGAAAATGAATTTGACATATTAAAACCTAAGAAAAACCGCAAGGGAGATCGTTTATTCAGGCCCGAAGATATCCACAGCCTGCAATTGATTTATCATCTGCTCAGAGAACGTAAATTCACTATTGAAGGGGTTAAGAAAAAGCTGAAAGATGAAAAGAAATCTGCCGAGCAACATTTTGAAATGGTACAGTCTTTGCAAAAGATCAGGCAATTCTTAGTAGAGCTTAAAGAACAACTTTAGCATTAATCTTTTATTCATATATGTTTAAGAAAATAATTTTATTAATCTTTCTTGCCGCCTCATTTGCATTTGAAGCACAGGCGCAATCTCAACAGATTAAAGTGGAATTCGATTCCGCCGGAAATAAAATACTGATCGGCAAAATCAACGAAAGTATGTTGGCAAACGACACTGCTTTCCGGTGGTTTTATCAGGGAGTAAATCATTACCAGCCGAATGCCGACTGGATCAATTACATCCGGTATTACCGGGATAGCTTTCAGGTGGTTGCCTTTGTCGGCACCTGGTGCCCTGATACCAAAATTTTATTACCTGAATTTTACCGTGTCATGGTGGGCGCCGGCTATCCCCTCAACACACTGAATATTTATGCCCTTGACGAACAGTTGCATGGATTAGGAGATGAAGTCCGGATGTTTCACGTAACAAAAACACCCACATTCATTTTTCTGCATAATGGCAAGGAAATCGGCAGAATCAATGATCATATACAACGCAGCATGGAAGCGGATATCGTGTCTATATTACAAAATACGTTCAATAAGAACCAACAAAGTACGACAGGAAACAGCGGGAACTAACTACCTGTCTTCAAATCAAAATTCTTAGCCAGTTTCACGTTCCTGTTTTCCATTGCCTGTATAATCTCCAGATTTATTTTTTGTTTGAGGGCATTATATGCCTGCCACTCTGTAATCTGAGTGTAATAAATCAGTTGCACAGCATAAGCGCGGTTAGAAATGTCATTGAAATTGAGCGTAAAATTATCCAATACATCCACATCGGCTCTCAATAGATTCTGAATATCTTCCAACACGTTCATGACAGAAGACGATAGTGTGGCGGGATCCAACTCCAGTAATATTTTCACTCTCCGCTGGGTCATCAAAGTGATATCATCCAATATACTGTTGATGATCTGACTGTTGGGTATCGTAATAAATGTTTTGTTATCCGAGCGAATGCGCGTGCTGCGCAGCCCCACTTTCTCCACATTACCGGCTACATCATTTATCTTAATATAATCGCCAATGCGAAAAGGTTTGTCCAATAAAATAATGAATGATCCCATCAGATTTTCAATGGTATCCTTTGCTGCCAGGGCAAGCGCAGCCGCACCAATACCCATAGCGCCGATTAATTTACCCGTCCAGTCTTTGCCTGCTATATGCTTCATAATCAGTAAAAAACCAATGAAGGCAATAATGACTTTTATGAAATCCCGGAAGAAAAATACAATCTGATTTCCGGACGGTTGTTGCACTAAATTGGCCCTATGACTAAAAACAAGTGCGCCAAAGTCAACCAAACGTAAAATAACCCAGAAAAATAAGATGGTAAGCACGATTAGCTTAATGCCGAGTAACATTCCCGCCATATCTGTGTGTAGAAAATTAATCTTAAAATTGAGGAGGTGCGGGTATTGCAGATGGTCAATAGATGCCACAAAAACAAGGAATGCGATAAAAACCGCCAGGGGCTTCAGCAATAAATGAACAAAATCTTTCCGTTCAATACCCGGCGTCCAGCGCTTAATGATGGCATAGACCAACCTTGCAATAATCCTGGATAAAAAATTCCTAAAGATTATCACTAATAGAATAATAATCAGCGGCCATAAAAAGCTGCTAACCGTATTATCCAAAAAGGGTTGATTTAAAAAACGTCGCACGCGTTATGTATTTTCAATCTTCAAAAATATTTAATTTTCTTTAGAAACGGCATGTTATCCCTTTGGGATTATGGGAGCTACGCATTGGCTCACCCATGTCAACGGTAAAAAATGGTACTAATGATCTAATAAACTTTTAAGGGGTGATATGATCGTAATAATACAATCTATCGTCCTTCCTGGATTATAGGGGCCAGCAATCGGCTCAATCATGTCATTGGTAGAAATAATATTGCCGATAACCCAATAAACCCCGAAGGAGTGATATAACAAGTATCCCGACATAAAAGATTCCATCTATTGGAACCAAGGACACAAAATGTTTATGTCTATATAATTTACTCTCAGCAATGGAAATGCATGGAGGTTATCTTTATGAGCATCGGTTCCGCTGCATACCACTATATACGCTTTTAATGGCAAGTATATAGGGCGATTATAGTGAGTCCTTTTCCAAATGGCTGAAATGGCGTATCTTCGAAACCGGTTAAGCTCAAACGTTTGAGTTTGGAAATCAAACGTATGACATAATAACATAACCGTAACATCTCTTTGCCTAATTTTAACAATCATCCCATCATTTTTGCACGGTGTAATATAAATAATGCTGTCACATGCCGGAAAAAGCGCCCACCATCAAAGAAATTGCCAGGCTATTGGGAATATCGCCCTCCGCGGTCAGCCGTGCCTTGCACGACCATCCAAGCATTGGTGCCAAGACGCGGAAACGCGTGCAGGAGCTTGCCATAGAATTAAACTACATACCCAATCAGACCGCTTTATATTTTAAGGAAGGCAAAACCAAAACAGTCGGAGTCGTACTCCCTTATTTAGGAGAAGAATTTTTTTCCAAAGCCATTTCTTCCATGGAGGATGTGGCGCTGAATAATGGCTATACCGTGCTCATGGGACAATCCAGAGATAACATGGAAAGAGAACGTTTAGTAATAAGCGCTATGACAAAGCACCGCGTGGACGGACTGATCGTTTCTGTAGCCAAGGACACCCATGATTTTGCATATTTTGAGGACCTGCGTCATTACCATATTCCGCTGGTATTTTTCGACCGTATCCCCCCGATGAATGGTATTTCTTTTGTTCGCTGCAATCTCAAAAAAGGAGCCGAAGACGCCGTGAATCTTTTGATTTCCCGCGGACATACCCGCATCGGATTGCTGAATGGCCCCGGTGTACTGACTGCTTCTCTGGAAAGGCAGGAAGGTTACAACACCGCACTGGAAAGCCATCAGCTTAAACCCGACAAGGAACTGATAAAATGTTCTTCCCTGGATTCAGCAAGCACCGAATTAGCGGTGAAAGAGCTATTAGCAGTAAAAGACAGGCCAACGGCTATTATTATTTTCAATGATTATGTAGCATTGGATGCTATTCAATATATCAAAAACCGGAACCTGGTCATTAATAAAGATATCACCATTGTCAGTTTCGCCAATATTTCCATGAATCATTATCTGAATGATTCACCCATAGCTTCTGTAGAACAATTTCCGGGCAAGCAGGGAGAAAAAGCCATGGAGCTTTTGTTTGAATTATTAAATAATAAAAACAGAGATCAGCCCCTGCAGTATATCGTTAACAGCCGGCTGGTATTACATGAAAAAATATAGTGGAAATCATTGGCATCCTGCCATAGCCTGAAAGATTGGAGAGCGGGTAGGGGAGGCGACTCCATGGATTAGTATAGATGAAGGATAAAGTTAAAGCGCACTTTGGGCATCCATGAGCCGGATTTATCCGCAGGATTAAGAGGAGATAAAGCTTGATCAGAACATAGATCTGTGCCTGCCGGCACAGGGAGGTTCCTATAATATCGTTATTATATATAAGCGGAGTCCATTAGAACGCTATACATCTGCAATATTTTCCCAACCTATCGCCTGCATCTGGTCACTAAAAGATACCGGATTTTTTCCGCCATATACCAATATCCCGTGATTGGATGGAGCGGGATTATTTTTCAGCCAATACCGCAAACCTCCCAACATGGCAGGCTGGATTTTTTTACCCGCTTTTATTTCCACAGCTACCGGCGCCCCCTGCTTTTCCATAATGAGGTCCACCTCATTACCCGCGCTGTCCCGGAAAAAATAAAGTGGCCCATTGATGCCTTCATTAAAACGGTTCTTTTTTATCTCTGTAATAATCCAATTCTCAAAAATGGAACCGTATAACGGATGCTTCTGTAAAGCAGCCTGGGAAGAAATACCCAGTAA
>SCQV01000379.1 GCA_004299085.1 Chitinophagaceae bacterium
AAAAACTTTTTAAAACAAACAGCCTATCCTTTAATGAAAGGCGCTTCTGAATTTATGCTTGACTGGCTTATTCCTTATCAGCATTATTTGGTTACGGCTCCTTCCACTTCGCCTGAACATGCTTTTACGATTGATGGAAAATCTTATTCTGTAAGTATAGCTTCTACGATGGATATGTCTGTCATTCGCGATCTTTTCTTTAATACCATCAGGGCATCCGAAATATTAGATACCGATCGCTCTTTCCGGGATAGCTTACAATCTGCATATAAAAAACTATATCCGTTCCATATCGGGCAATACGGGCAATTGCAGGAATGGTATAAGGACTGGGACGATCCTCAGGATCATCACCGGCATATTTCGCATTTATATGGTTTATTCCCGGCCGATCTGATTACGCCCCGAAGGACACCTCTTCTGGCAGATGCTGTAAAGAAAAGCCTGGAAATGCGCGGCGATGAAGGTACCGGATGGTCAGTGGCATGGAAAATCAATTGCTGGGCGAGATTGGAAGATGGCAATCATGCGTATAAGCTGATTAATGATATGCTGACTCCCGCTTTACCGGCGTATAAAGAGGATGGACATCTTTTTCCTGATTTGCTGGATGCAATAAGCGGATATAAAAGCCCTTTTCAAATTGATGCAAATTTTGGACTTACCTCCGGCATTACAGAAATGTTGCTTCAGAGCCAGGATGGCGCCCTCTGTCTTTTACCTGCTTTACCGGATATATGGAAAACGGGAAACGTGAAAGGATTAAAAGCAAGAGGCGGCTTTATTATCCAAGATTTGTCATGGGGGAAAGGTCATTTAAAAAGTGCTGCAATATTTTCTTCATTGGGTGGTGTTTGCAGAATAAGAACAAAAGTGCCGGTAAAAATTATAGGTGCTGAAGGTAAAAGAGTGAAAGAAAATACACCTAATCTTAATCCGTTTTTTCAAACACCGCCGGTTGAAAATGTTATCATAAAAGATAGCAGTAAGATAGAAAAAATGAATTTAACGAGAACTTATTTAACGGATGTGGAGACAAAACCCGGGGAGATTTTTGAAATTAAAGCGGAGGATTTCTAACATACTTACTGTTATGTCAACTTAGAAGTGACGGTAAAAGAAATCCCACAAAGCCACTAAGATGCCTGCCCGTTCCGTTCAGGCAGGCACAAAGGAAGACCCCTGCCTTTGGCGGCAGGCAGGTTTGTGGACTTTGTGGCTTAGTGGGAAATAAGATAAAATATTCTTGACATAACAATACAATATAGTGCGAAACTTGAGTATATCGCAGAAAAACCAAAAGAACAATTTGATTATTGAAGGCTCATAAATATGATTGAATGAAATTAATAAGCACACCACGCTCTAAGAGAATGTTTCTGATCTGCATTTTTCTGAATACGTTCTTTATTTTTTCCTGTTCTTCGCCCCAATCGGGGAATAAGGGAAATAATGAATTAGATACTGCGGCTCTTTTACAGGCCGGCAGGACGCGCGACAGCCTTGCGGCTATGAATGCTATAAAGACCTGGTGGCCCGCTTCCATGCGCAACCATGATAAGCGAATAGCCTGGTGGCGTCATGCACGTTTTGGCTGTTTCATACACTGGGGTGTATATTCCGGTCCGGGTGGGATATGGAAAGGCAAGCCCGTTCATGGCTATGCAGAGCACTTAATGCGTATTGAAAAAATCCCATTGGCTGAATATAAAAAAGAAGTGGTAGAAAAATTCGATCCGGTTTATTTCAACGCCGACAGATGGGTGAAAAGAATCAAGGATGCCGGCATGAAATATCTGATTATTACGGCGAAACACCATGATGGCTTTGCCATGTATAATTCCGATGTGAGTGATTATAATGTGGTAAAAGCCACTCCCTGGCATCATGATCCGATGAAAGATTTGGCTGCAGCTTGTAAAAAATACGGGATTAAATTTGGTTTCTATTATTCACAAGCTTTCGACTGGCAGGATCCGGATGCGCCCGGTAATGATTGGGATTATGATAATCCGGGTGGAGATAAGCATTTGTTCGGCGGGGTACATTGGTACGATCTTCATCCGGAGATGTTGAAACGTATTGAAAAGTACGTAAACGGGAAAGCTATTCCTCAGATTAAGGAACTGATTGAGAAATATCATCCTGATATTTTATGGTTTGATACACCCAGTAAACTACCTTTTTCAGAGAATCTGCGCATTTTGCAAGAGATCAGAAAGATTGATACGAATGTAGTAGTGAATGGAAGGCTCGCTAACTGGGATGGCTATCATTTTGGAGATTATCAGAATACCTCTGACCGTCCTGCTGAATTTTATCCGGTGAAAGGCGACTGGGAAGCCATCCCTACGACTAATGAATCTTATGGTTATAGTAAGCTGGACACTTTTCATAAGCCGGCCTCCTTCTTTGTTCGTCTGCTGGCGATGGCGGCCTCAAGAGGCGGGAACGTATTGATGAATATCGGTCCAATGGGAAATGGGGAAATGGATCCGCGCGATACTATTATCTTGCATCGGATCGGGCTGTGGATGAAAGTGAATGGAGAAAGTATTTACGGGACAAAGGCTACACCGTTGCCCTTGCAGCCCTGGGGCGTTTCCACCAGCAAAAATAACCTGATTTATCTCCAGGTCTTTCA
>SCQV01000380.1 GCA_004299085.1 Chitinophagaceae bacterium
AAATCAGACATCACAGATGTCTTTACATTTCCACTGTCACTACCGTATCTGCAGCTCCCAGATTCTTTAATGATTTTTGCATTGCCTGAACCATGGGATCCGGCCCGCAGATATAGAAGTTTTGATTAAAATCTCTGATATTATCTTTCAGGAAGCTCTCGTCAATCATACGATGATCGTATCCTTCCACCTTTTCCTGGGTGATAGTATTGATGAAATTCCTGCCTAACATTTTAGTGAATTCATCTTTAAGAATAATATCGCCGACAGTTTTGTTTGAAAAAAACAATTTATTATTACCGATCTTCTTGTCTTTGAATAATTGGCGGAAGATGGCAATAAAAGGTGTGACACCTGCTCCTCCTGCAATGAAGGTTCCTTCCCCTTTATAATGAATGGCTCCCCATACATCATGAAGAATTAATTCATCTCCCGGTTTTAACATGCCTAACTGATGAGTTACGCCCTGACGATCATTATAAATCTTGATAGTAAACTCCAAATGATCCCAGTCATTTAAAGCGGTGAAAGTGAACGGCCTTCTTTCTTCTTTCCATTTATCCCTGTTAATGCAAATCTCTGTAGCCTGACCGGGTACGAACTTATAGCCCTTTGGTTTTTCCACTTTAAATCTTCTGACATCGTGTGTAACCATTTCGGCAGAAAGGATTTTTACAATATGTTGTTCTTCCATGATTAAAATTTTGTTTGAAGGTAAAATATATTTTAGAACTTTTCAATTCCTTAATGGAGTATATGTGGGAAAAGTTCGTTACAAATGAAAATACACCCTGTGTCAAGTTCGGTATTGGTACGTATATTTGCAGCGTTTAAATTTTAATTCTTTTGGCAACAGAAAAGATAGTCATGAAGGGTAACGGGCTGGAAGTGCCCAATCAGCCGGTTATACCGTTTATTGAAGGAGATGGTATCGGCCCGGATGTCTGGCGTGCCAGTGTGAGGGTTTTTGATGCAGCCGTTAGTAAGGCATATAAAAATAGACGGAAAATTATATGGAAAGAAGTGCTGGCTGGAGAAAAGGCCTTTAATCAAACGGGCGAATGGCTTCCGCAGGTTACTTTAGATGCTTTTAAGGAATATCTTGTGGCTATTAAAGGGCCATTAACTACACCCATCGGAGGTGGTATCCGCTCTCTGAATGTCGCATTACGGCAGGAATTGGACTTATTTGCGTGTGTGAGGCCCGTGAAATGGTATCACGGTTCTCCCTCTCCTTTAAAATATCCTGACCGTGTCAACATGGTGATTTTCCGGGAGAATACAGAAGACATTTATGCCGGTATTGAATATATGTATGATACGGATGAAGCAAAAAAGCTGCTTCATTTTCTGCAGGATGATTTGAAAGTGAAGAAGATTCGCTTTCCGGAAACATCATCACTTGGCATAAAGCCCGTTTCTAAAGAAGGTTCTGAAAGGCTTATCCGTTCAGCCATTGAATATTCTATTGAACATCAGTTACCCTCCGTCACGCTGGTGCATAAAGGAAATATTATGAAATTTACCGAAGGCGCTTTTCGTACCTGGGGCTATGCACTGGCAAAAAGAGAATTCGGAGAGAAAGTTTATACCTGGCCGGAATGGGAAAAAATGAAAAAGGAAAAGGGAGAAGAAGCCGCTAACCAGGAATTAAAATTGGCAAAAGCGCATAATAAAATCATTATAAAAGATGCTATTGCAGATAATTTTCTGCAGCAAATATTGTTGGCGCCGCAGGAGTATTCAGTGGTTGCTACCTTAAATCTGAATGGTGATTATATTTCAGACGCGTTGGCTGCTTGTGTTGGCGGCATAGGAATAGCTCCGGGAGCAAACATTAATTACTCTACAGGCTATGCCATTTTTGAAGCTACTCACGGCACCGCTCCGCGCTTTGCCAACACGGATACCATGAATCCTTCTTCTTTAATATTGAGTGGCGTGATGATGTTGGAATATTTAGGATGGAAAGAAGCTGCACAACTGATTGTAAAAGGACTGAGTACGACCATTATGCGAAAAACGATGACCATAGATTTTTATCAGCAGACAGAAGGAGCCAGGTTAGTGAAATGCAGCGAGTTTGGAGAGGAAGTGGTGAAGAATATGGGGTTGGAACAAGATAAAGGATAAAAGTTGAAAGATAAAAATTATTTCTGAATATAAAATTAATCTTTTGAAAGATATGGAGAATGAATTGAATAACAGATTATTTAGTTTTGCTGTACGATGCTTGCTATTTATACGAAAGTTATCAGATTCTGTTGAATACAGGGTTGTTAAGTATCAGTTAGCAAAGAGCGTAACTTCAGCGGGAGCTAATTATGAGGAATCTCAGGCAGGATCGTCCAGAGCTGATTTTAGCAATAAAGTTAAGATTTCCTTACGCGAAATGCGTGAATCAAATTACTGGTTGCGAATAATTGGGGCGATTGATACAGGGAATACTGACAATAAAGAATTGCAATGGATGGTAAAAGAAAGTGGAGAGTTAAAGAACATTCTTGGCTCTATTGTTCAGAAAACACGAGATTAGCACTAACAAACTTTATACTTTATACTTTTGCCTTTT
>SCQV01000042.1 GCA_004299085.1 Chitinophagaceae bacterium
AATATGTTGTTAGGGGGGGTGCCTGGAATTAGTGGCGTACAAGCCAGCGGGGAGCCTGGACGTAATTCAGCATCTATCCATATTCGAGGAGTTTCTACCTATGGTAGTCAGAATCCTTTAGTTGTCATTGACGGCATTCAACAACCGGCTGAAAACCCTTTCAATGAATTGAATAATCTTGATGCAAATGACATTGCCAGCATTACTATACTGAAGGATGCTTCAGCAACTGCCGTATATGGAATTCGTGGCGCTAACGGCGTGATCATTGTCACTACTAAACGAGGACAATTAGGGAAACCCGTGCTTAGCCTCTCCACAAACTTTGGTTTTACCCAGGCGACCAGTCTCTTAAAGACAGTAAATTCCTATGAATATGCTTTAATGCGCAATGATGCAGTAAAATCTTCGGTAAACAATTTTGGAGAAACCAGCTATAACGCCAATTTATTCAGTAATGATGATATCTGGAAATTTCAGCACAATCGAGATTATACACCCGATGAAGTAGCTGCCATGACAAATCTTACAGCAGCTCAGAAAGCACAGCTCAATGCCAGCCCAGCACTTTATTATGGAAGCACTGACTGGATGAAGGAAGAGTTTGGAGGAACCGGGCCGCAAAAGCAATTAAATCTTAATATTTCCGGAGGGACCGAGCGGGTTAAGTATTTTGCCTCTTTAGGATATTTTTCCCAAGGGAGCATCCTTACAAATACTTCCTATCATGGCTCTAATACGGCCTCCTCTTTCAATCGGTATAATTTCCGCTCTAACTTCGATATCAATGTACTGCGAAATCTTTCCTTATCCCTAAATCTTGCCGGCCAATTTGGCGCCACTTCCGGACCTGGAGCAGGCGCAGCAGGCGCTTATGATATTATCGGAAGATATAAGGCGATTATGCAATATATTTTTGATGCAAATCCGTTTTACGCACCGGGAATTATTGAAGGTCATCTGATCAACTATTATCAGGGAACTGCAGGTGGGCCAGGGAATCCGTTAGGGTTAAAAATAGGCAGTTCTATCGGGAATCAGAATCCGATTTATAATCTTTTGACGAGTGGTAGTGAAACCCTTTATAACACGTTGCTGAGTAATAGTATGACACTGAAGTATGATTTGAGTGACCTGACGGAAGGGTTATCTGCTCACGCTACCGTAAACTATGAAGGTGAATATACCAAAACGGTCAGCTATTTTCCTTCTTTACCCATATATGCTGTCCGCAGAGATTATACGAATCCTAATATGCTGGATTTTTTCAACGGGGCTATCGGAGCCAATACTTTTAATACCAATCCCGGAGATGGATCGGTTTGGCACAAGATATATTACGAAGCCGGTTTAAATTATAACAGAACATTCGGTGCCAATACATTTAGCGGATTATTATTGGGAACAGCACAAAAATACACTATGCCTTCTGACGCGTATAATACGCCCTCAGGGCTTATGGGATTTGTCGGCAGAGCGACCTATAACTATAAAGAGCGTTACCTCGCTGAATTTGATATGGGGTATAATGGAACAGAGCAATTCGCAGAAGGGCATAGGTTCGGATTTTTCCCAGCATATTCTCTCGGCTGGGTTGTCTCCAATGAATCATTTTTTCATCCTAATAACGTGGTTACTTATTTAAAGATTCGTGGTTCTTATGGGGAAGTTGGTAATGATCAATTGGTTGCCAATGGTGTTACTCGCCGATATCTTTATTTACCCAGCACATTTAATACAGGACAAATAGGATACTACTTTGGTAATACGAATGGGTCAGCGCCCAGTCCATATTACACTGGATCTACAGAGGGTACTATTGGTAATCCAGATGTAACCTGGGAAAGGGCCAAAAAGACTGATATAGGTTTAGATGCAAGATTTCTAAAAGACCGGCTTTCCCTGACAGTAGATTTATTTAAAGAGAACCGGAATAATATTCTGACAACTATTCAAACTATCCCTGCTGTCTATGGTGTTCCAGCCTCTTCAGTCCCTCCGGCTAACGTGGGGAGAACTACTAACCAGGGATACGAATTAGTATTGGGATGGAAAGATAAAATAGGATCAGTGGGCTATTATATTATTGGGAATGTTAATTATGCTAAAAATAAAATCATCTACGAAGCGGAGAACCCAAACCCCTACTCATGGATGGACCATACCGGATTCTCCATAGGACAATATTTCGGATTAGTAGCAGATGGATTTTATAATAACCCAAAAGAGTTGAATAACCGGCCCTATAATACCTTTACCAATAACCAGGCGACTTTAGGAGACATTCGTTATAAGGATATCAATGGAGATGGTTTGATAAATGATAAAGATATTGTACCTATCGGATATCCTAATTTGCCTGAATATTATTTTACATTAAGGGCCGGCATTTCTTACAAAGGATTTGATGTAGATGCCATCTTTAACGGGTCTGCTGATGGTTCTTATTATTTATCCTCCGGTCTTGTAATTCCATTTTATAAAAATGCGGGTAATGCGCTTCAATTTGAGTACAATGGTATGTGGACACCTGAAAAGGTGGCAAGCGGCGCCAAGATCACTTATCCTGAAGTATATATGGGCGCTTCTCCCAGCGATAACAATTATCTGACCAGTAGTTTTTGGTTAATCTCCAACAACTTTATACAACTGAAGAATTTGGAAATTGGATATACTTTTCCCCATATAGCTTTTTTACAAAGCGCCCATATTAGTTCTCTAAGGGTATATGCCCAGGGTAATAATTTGTTGATGTGGGGTAATGCTATTAACGGCATTGATCCAGAAACGCAGGATAACAGCACCCCCTATGTATATCCTATAACAAGAGCTATTGTCTTCGGCGCCAACATACAATTTTAAATGATGCTAATTTCTTAGATATGAAAAAGTATTTTTATTTTATTCTCAGCATAGCGGTATTTTCGGGAATGTGTTCTTGTGAAAAAGAGTTTCTTCAAAAGCCTTCTACCACCGGAACCACTACCATCCAAACCGTTTTTTCCACGACTGTCAATGCTAATAATGCGATTGCAGCAGCTTACCGCGCCAGCCTTATTCAGGGTCTTCCTTATAGCGGTTTAGATCATGGTACCATGAATAGCCTTGCGGGTGAGCTTAGCTGGGGATATAACTGGCACGAAACCTATAAGATTGTAACCAACGGAGAAAACGCCACTTCACTAATGGAAGATAATTACGATGCCAATTATTCGGCTATCAGGCAGGACTATCTTGTGTACGAGAATATAGGTAATGTTAGTGACATGGATGCATCTACCAAAAGTGAAGTAAAAGGTGAAATGCTGGGACTTATAGCCTACCGTTATATGGGCATGTTTATTCGTTATGGAGGTGTCCCTATTGTTACCAAAAGTTTGTCGCCAAGTGACAATCTTAAAATACCGCGTGCCTCTCTCCAACAGACTGAAGATACTATCATTAGTTTGTGTAACCAAGCTGCAGCTTTATTGCCTAATAGCTGGCCATCCCAATGGAAAGGCCGTCTTACTAAAGGAGCGGCGCTGGCTATAAAAGCCCGGACACTCATGTTTGCAGCAAGGCCACTATTCAATTCTTCTACTCCCTATATTAGTTTAGGCGATAGAGACAGCCTGATATGCTTCATGTCTAATGAACCTCAAAGGTGGCAGGATGCTATTACAGCTTGCCAGGCCGTAATTAAATGGGCCAATGCAAACGGATATGAAATCATCAACACCGGAGGGGGGGGTAATACACCGGATAAGAATGCTTTTGTTGATTATGCTACTGCGACCTCCACACCGGATAATCCTGAAGTATTACTGGCTTATAAATGGGACGATCCCCAGTATGATTGGAGTTATACGGTAGGATATGCCAAGTACTTTAATATTTCTACCTATTGGAATGCGCTCGGTGGTGATGGTTATGATATGGATAATTACGGGATGGAGACAAACTTTTTGAGTTATTATTATACTGCGCAGGGCACTAATCAAACATGGCCCGGAATAGGCAATTCCAACGCCCTGCCAGCTACGGATTATTTTCAAAAAATGAGTAATATGGAACCTCGTTTCCTAGCAGATAATATGCCACATTCGGTAAATCCTTTGAATAATCCGGGTGACCAGGGCTGGGCGGCAGTCAATGCCGACCGGGGAGTGAATCAGAATGGCAGTGCAGGTAAGGGAGATTGTGTAAGTGTAAAATATTATTACCAGGCAGGATCGAGGGTTTGGTTTGAATTTCCATTATTTCGTATGCCGGAATTCTATTTAGACCTTGCTGAGGCATATAATGAAGTCGGAAATATTGCTCAATCTTTAGAAAATCTAAATATTGTACACAACAGGGCGGGGTTACCTTCTATTACTGCCACAAATCAAGATAGTCTGCGGAAAGCCATTCACCGGGAATGGAGGATAGAATTTTACAACGAAAATCAAGGATATTTCCTGGTGAAGCATTGGAAAGATCCCAATATTGGCAATGGCGAAATTGGAGGTCCAAGGAGAGAGTTTCAGTTTACCACGAACGGTGGGAATCCTGAGTTGCCTGCAGATCTTCTGACTTATTATGATCAGGTAGTGTTTAATGCATATTGGTCTCCTAAAATGTTTCTTGATCCTTTCCCCCAGAGCGAGGTGAATAAAGGAACCATCATTCAAAACCCAGGGTATTAAAAAATTTCTGACAAAGTTTTAATCTTTAAAATGATGAAGCACATACAATATATTTTAAAGCTGATTTTCATTCTTATTTTGCTGACCAGTATTGCATACAATCTTCAAGCCCAGCAAAAAGATTTGAATATTACTTTAGACAGCACTGCTTTACACGCTACTATTAATGATCCTGTAGAACAAGGAAGGCTGTTTGATTTACCTTGGATCTATTCTACTGCTGCTGTTTCCACTATACAGGGAAGGGATTTATACAAAACTCCTGATGCTAATCTGGCTAATACCCTTATTGGGCGATTGCCCGGATTATATGTAAAGCAGAGTTCCGGCGAACCGCTGGGTACCCCAGGAATGGTAAATGCGACTTCCATGAACATACATGGGATAGGCTCTTATGGATTTTCAAATCCATATTATAATAACTATAAAATATATGTTGACGGGTTTGAAACGGATCTTAACTATCTAATTGGAATACCCGCAGCAGATATCCAAAGCATTTCTGTTTTGAAAGATGCTTCAGCGCTTGCTACTTTTGGAATGGAAGGCGACAACGGCATTATCTGGGTCGTTACAAAGAGAGGACACGCCGGCAAACCGTCTGTTCAATTTGCCGTGCGAACAGGAATACAACAACCGGTAGTTATTGACAAGCCTCTTGACGCTTATAAATATGCCACATTATACAATGAAGCCATTAGTAATGACAATGGGAATATATGGACACCTTATTATTCAGATGCCCAGCTACAAGCCTATAAAAACGGCACGGGAACAAATATTGATTGGTATGATGAGGCACTCAGAAATTCGGCGCCCTATACCGATGGTAACCTGACTTTCTCCGGAGGGAATAGTTCAGCAAAATATAATGTTTCTTTGGGTTACCTGAATCAACAAGGTTTATTCAATATTGCCAATAGTGATGAAACTTCTAATGAGCTACTTAACCGATATAATGTGCACACTAATCTGGATTTCAATTTGTTTAAAATTTTTGAGGCTACAGTGGATGTGGGAGGCAGAATAGAAAACCAAAAATCACCTAATTATAACACCACAACGCTTTGGAATAATATAGCAGCTTACCCGGCTAATATTTATCCTGTGTTTGCTGATAGTGGGAAGTGGTCCGGCACAGCAATTTATCCCAATAATCCTGTGGCATCAGAAAAAGCACTTGGATGGATTTCCAATACCTATCGTTTGTTAAGGGCAAATTTTGGGTTGAAAGAAAAACTGGATTTTATTACACAAGGACTTTATGCACATGAAGCCTATTCTTTTTACAGCTATGGTACCAGCCAATACAGTAAAACGGCTGATTATGCCCGCTATTTTGATAGCGTTACTACGACAACAAATAAGACTACTCCTATTCAGGCCCAATCGCAACACCCCGAAGGTCAGGTAGATTGGAAACAAGCGACAGTGATGCTTGGCTATGAACACCTATTTGGGAAGAGTAATATTACCTCCGCCGTTAATTATTATCAGTCAGATTATCGAGGAGATGGATTAGTAAATTATGCGGTCCATAGTCAAAACATCAGTGGCAGGTTTAATTATGCTTATAACAACAAGTATGTCGGTGAGTTTGGTTTTTCTTATTATGGTTCAGATGCTTTTGCCCCACATCACCGTTGGGGATTCTATCCTGCATTATCTGCAGCGTGGATAGTATCCAATGAAAACTTCTTGAAGAATAATCATGTATTATCATTTTTAAAGATTAGAGCATCTATAGGGAAAAGCGGAGGTATTGATGATAATGCTCCTCAAAGTGGACGTTATTTGTATCAGCAATATTATCAAAATGCTGCGCTCTCAGGAGGTGCTTTTTATATGGGAAATTCTAATCCTACGTATGCGCCGGTGTTGAATCCGCTTTATACTGCTAATCCGGATGTATTTGCAGAACAAAGTCTGAAATATGATATAGGAGCCGATCTCAATTTATTTAAAAATCTTCATTTTACTGCTGATTTCTTTCAGGATAAACGAAGCGGCATATTGACGCCTGTTAACTCTATCCCGGATTATTTTGGTTATAACATTATCTATCAGAATATAGGAAAGGTTACTAATAAAGGTTTTGACCTATCAAGTGTTTATACCAACAAAGCAGGACAAGTGGGTTATTCTATTACGGGTATGGCCTCCTGGAGTAAAAATAAAATAAATTACATGGCGGAAACACCACCTGCTTATGCATACAATGCACAAACAGGAAGGTCTATTGGTACCCCGATAGGACTGTTAGCTACGGGATATTATCAGCTAAATGATTTCAATGCAGATGGGTCATTAAAAAACGGTGAGGCTGTGCCTGCTTTTGGCGCTGTCCAGCCGGGTGATCTAAAATACAAAGACCTGAATGGCGATGGGAAAATTGATCAGACAGATGTTACCGCTATTGGTAATGCACCTTATCCGCAGTTATATTATTCTTTCGGAGGAGATATTAATTTTAAAGGATTCGACCTCAGCGTATTTTTTGATGGCACTGAAGGAGCAGATGTGAATATACTTACCCAAGCCGGAATACAAACCTCCGGATTTGTAAATAATGGTAATGTTTTCTCATTACAAGAAAATGCATGGGCCTATTATCCTGGACAGGGGATTGATACGCGTGCTACCGCCACTTACCCGAGGTTAACTACTGTTGCCAACAACAACAATTACCAAGCCAGTACTTTTTGGATAAAGAGTGATGATTTCTTGCGCTTGCATAACGCTGAACTGGGATATTCCTTTTCGCAGAAATTATTGAAGAGAGCGAAGATTACTCAATTACGAGTTTATATAAATGCAGTTGACCTGGTGACTTGGAGTTCACTTTTAAAGAATTATCATTTGGATCCCGAGACACTCGCAGGATACCCGGTAATGAAATCATACAATTTTGGATTTGTGGTTACTTTTTAATAAAAATATTAAAATGACAGAACAATGAATACAAAGCTTTCCTATACATTTATAATTACGGCAATAGTTGTTGTGACAGTCTTTTCAGGGTGCAGCAAAGATTTTTTAAACACTAAAATAGACACCTATGAAACCCCATCCACTATCGCTACAGACAGGGCTACCTTGTTTGAGTTTGCTAATGCTACGTATGTAGATATTCCCAATGGCTTTTCAGCTTTGGACAATAATTTTTTTGCTGCTGCCTCTGATGATGGCCAACAAACGGCCAAGTTTTCCACCAATGCACTCCTTTTCAATCAGGGTGGACTAAACCCCAACAGCATTAATATTGCTGCAGGCGAAGGTTTCTATAAGAAAATGTATGATGGCATCAGGTCCTGTAATTTCTTCCTCAACTATTCTAAAAATGCGGATGCATTGCTCAGCCTTAACCGCGATACAGTTTCAGATTCAGTAAATTATCACCGGGATGAATTATTTATTGGGTGGTACAGAGCAGAGGCACATATTTTGCGGGCTTTTTATTATGCCCAATTGATTAAGCGATATGGAGGGGTACCTTTAATAACGAATACCTTACAGCAGTCCGATAGTTTGGCTGTGCAAAGAGCAACCTATGATCAGGTAGTTAGCTTTATTGTATCCGAAATAGATAAATATGCAGACAGTCTGCAGACTGATTGGGCAACTTCTAATTATTCTGATCAGGAAGGACGTTTTACTAAAGGGGCTGCCCTGGCTTTAAAATCCAGAGTATTGTTATATGCTGCCAGTCCGTTGCATAATCTGGGCAATGATGTCACAAAATGGCAACAGGCGGCGGCTGCTGCTTATGCTGTTATTCAATTGAATCAATATTCATTAGATCCGAACTATGGTAATTATTTTACAGGGAATAATGCGTTGTCCAGCCCCGAAACAATTTTCGCCGTTCGCATGCCTGCCAGTAATGATCCCGAAAAGGAAAATTACCCGATCTCCACTCCAGGTGGAAGCAGCGGCGTTTGTCCTACTCAAAATCTTGTATCTGCTTATGAATTTATAGGCACTCCTGATCCCTCTAATCCTTATGCGAACAGAGATCCACGCCTGGCAGCAACTGTTGTAGTGAATGGACGTAACTGGAATGGACGTACCATTGATGAGGCACCAGGCGGAACAGATGACATGAGCCTGCCTAATACCAGCAGGACCGGGTACTATCTGAAAAAATTCCTGACAGATAACCTGAATTTGGTACAAGGTGGAACAGCTTCCCATACATGGATTGTATTTCGTTACGCTGAAATTTTACTCAATTACGCCGAAGCGATGAACGAAGCTTATGGCCCTGACAATAGTAATGGTTATGCATTGACAGCAAGGCAGGCGCTGGAAATGGTCAGGAACAGGGCAAGTAATTCCCTTTCACAGGTTACCGCTACATCACAATCGGAATTCAGGCAGGCAGTTCACCATGAAAGAAGGGTAGAATTAGCTTTTGAAGGATTTCGTTACTGGGATTTGTTACGGTGGAAAGAAGCAGATGCTGTTTTAAATCAACCGGTACAAGGAGTGAGCGTTACCTTGAATTCAAATGGCAGCACTTTTAATTATCAGGTAGTCAATGTAGCGAGCCGTGTGTTTACTCCTGCTATGTACTACTTCCCTTTCTCCCATTCAGAAATTATTAATTCACATGGGGCCATTGTACAGAATCCGGGGTATTAATTCTATAAAAGAAGTCAAAATAGCTTTATTATGAAACAATGCATCATTCAAAAAATAACAATTACAACATTATTCGCCGCTGGTATATTCAGTCTCACGAGTTGTAATAAAAACGATAATAACCACCTTGATTTTGGATATAATTATATTTACGTGCCGCAATCCCTTCAATCAGGCGGCATTAATCTTAACTACCTCGTACCTAATCCAAATGATGTTAATGTAGCGACTCAGAATTATATGATTGATACGGCAGGCAACAGATTAGATGTAATACTGGGGGTTGCACGCTCCGGGATGCAGGCCGGAAATGCATTTACAGTGAATGTTCAAACGAATCCAGATACCATTAACGAAGCGATTGCCAATAATCTGCTTCAGGTATCTCCCAATCAGGGTGATTCAGTGGTATTGCTTCAAGACAAGGCTTATACTCTGCCTTCAACTGTGTCTGTACCAGAAGGTCAAACTTCCACGACATTTCTTTTGTCAATTGATATTGATCAATTAAAAGCACTGTCTGGTAAAAAAGCGGCTTTGGCAGTCTCTATTTCCGGCCCATCCAAATATAAATTAAATACAGCACAGAGCGAAGTAATTATTCTCATAGATGTGAATACATTGAATTTACCATAATGAATACACTCAATAATTTTTAAAACGAAATATATGAAACGGTTATGGAAAGGTTTATTAGTGTGCTGTCCGGCTGTCCTATTGCTGTTGTCTGCTTCATGCAGGAAAGACCCCGTTTTCCAATCGGTAGTTGTTAAGGGACCGTATCCTACTGCGAGCTTTGCTTATGTATCTGATACGGCTAATCATCTAATAATTACGTTTAGCAATACCTCCCAAAATACACAATCCGTTTATTGGAAATTCGGAGATGGAACCACTTCGGACAGTGCTTCTCCTGTTCATACTTATCCAGCATCGGGAAGGTATAACGTTACCCTCATTACCAGAAGCCCTGCAGGTTATTCTGCCGATACTACTATGAAAATTATTGCCGCAGCACCCGCCAAGGCAGGTTTCTCAACTAATATGTCAGGAGTTTGGGTTCAGTTTAATAATACTTCTGTCAGTATTGATTCTGTAAAGTGGAATTTTGGTGATAATACCGCTACGTCCGATTCATTGGCGCCAATACATGTATATTCGGCTGCAGGAACTTATCCTGTTACACTTACGGAATATGGCATCGGAGGTGATACCTCCGTGCTGACTCAGACAATTACCGTAAATTATAATTGTATCAGTGGTGGCAATTTTGGAACTACTGATGCCACGAACTGGATAGCATGGAATCAACAGAATAATAATCCACCTGTGTTTGGCTATACCGGGGATCCATCTTTTGGTGGGACAGAAGGATGTTTAGAATTCCCGTCTTTTATAGCTCCTTCTAACGGTTCCACTAATGAATTAATTTATCAGCGTATTTATGTACAAGCAGGGAAGCGATATCAATTTTCTGCACAAGTAAAACTTCCTGCCGGAGGTAGCCAATGCTATATGCAGTTTTATCTTTCGAATGACCCAAATACGTGGAATGAAAATAACGGCCAGTCCCCCACCCAATTGTTTATGTCTTTCAATACCTGGCATGGATGGGGTGGTTATAGCGGCTCTGGCCCCACTGTAGCGTGCGAGGGAAGCGTTACGCAGCTTGTTCATCAATTTGGGAATTATGGCCCTTATGCCGCGTCGAATGGTATTTATACTTCCTCCACCACAGGTTTCATGTATTTAGGGATGCAGGCGGGAAGCTGGGAAGGTCGCTCAGGAGGAAGTTTTTTAGTTGACAGTGTAAGCTTTGTTCAATTACCCTGAAAGGCAGAACCATTTAATATTCTTTATTTAATCACTTCCTAAAAAATATACTATGAAAAAGATTATTTTATCGGCAATGATTTGCTGTACCCTGGCGGCATTGACATTCTTCTATTCGAGCTGTCAAAAAAGTATGCTCAAGAAGTCCGACAATCCACTTCAGCTTTCTGAAACTACTGCACTTAATCAAAAGATTTCTTCCTCCAACTCTAAAATGACACCCGATTCGGGAAATCCTCTTCCCCAAAGTGATTTTAACCTTTGGCAAACTTGTTCTGTAGCGCCTGCCCCTTATGATATACAAGGAACTAACGGAATTTGTATTCCTGTTGGCGGTACCGGATGTGGATCCAATGACCAGGCTGCTGAAGAGGCCAATGGGCAATATGCCAGCGGTATGCAGTTTAATGGCTGCTTCAAAGGAGGCAGTAATGCACCTGATGGCTCTAATGAAATGGCTGTATTTATAGCAGATAATGTAACACAATGGAATGGTGATGAAATGGGCTTTGTGGAAACATTGAGTGATCATACCTTAAAAGCATACGTGCAAGGCAATGGCAATTATTATACGCACGTAATTTCTACCGGAGATGACGGATACCATACTTTCAAATGCCAGGTAAACTATAATAACCATAGCCAGGTGGATTTTTACGTAGATGGGAATTACGTTTATTCCTTGCAGAATCCGGGAGTGAATTATTGGGAAAACTTGTATTATTTCGTAGGTACCACACACAGGACTTCCGACAGTTGGTCTTCCAGCGGGCAACAGATAGAGATGTATAATATGACCACTTATTAAAGATTTATGAAAAGAAGAGATTATGTTTTGCTCTTTCTTATGCTCTTTATGCTGAATA
>SCQV01000381.1 GCA_004299085.1 Chitinophagaceae bacterium
AGACCGGCAATACTTTATATGGAGAATAAAGCAATAAGGTTGAGATAAGAAAAGTATAACTGATTCTACTAAGGTCGAAGCCGCGTTTCTATTACTTGCCTGATGATTTAATACTATAAATTTTTTCTCTAAAGGCTGACCTCTTACCTCATCTCTGTCGCTCCAAATTTTGATTTGATCATTTCTCCTCAATCTTTCGTTACTTTGTACCCTAATCTTTAATCACTTTGTTTCTTCATAAACATCCGTATCCGCCTTATATACCGGATAATGCAACTAAATTAATTATAGGCACATTACCTCCACCACGGTTCACAACCGGGGAGTTGAAAGAGGGTGATGTGGATTTTTGCTATGGCAGCATTGACGGACAGTTGTGGATAATCCTGGACCGTATTTTCGATTTGCATCTGAAATTTGAAAACACCCCGTTGGCCATTAAACAGCGAAAAGATTTTCTTAATAAAAGACGAATCGGTATCTGCGATATAGTGGCCTCTGCCAAAAGAATGAAAATGGATGCTTCTGATACAGGGATGCAACGTGTAAAATTGCGCGACCTTATCAAAATACTTCAGGAACATCCTACTATAGATACGTTACTTTTTACCGGAGGGAAAAGTAAAAACGGACCTGAATTTTTTTTCAGACAACATTTGAAGAAATACAAGCTTACGTTAGAACTCGTTTCCGATGAAGTTCCCCGTATCCATACTTTTCAACTTACCAAAAAAGGCCGTACGATAAAGACGATCACTTTAACCGCTCCTTCGGGTTCGGCAAACAGGGCTATTGGAAGTCTCGCTACTTATAAAAGGATGAAAGATGAAAATCCCGATTTCACTACCATAGATTTCAGGGTAATGCAGTATAAGGCGTTTTTTTAGAAGGTGATTTTCCCCTCATTCCATTGCTGAAAAATGATGAAGAAAAAGCAACTATCAATTCAATCTTAAATATTAACTAAGCAATATTGATAAACCATTCTTCTTACACCAGCGCTTTCACAAACCACCATGCCAGCAATACACACCAGATAAGCCTGATTCCCATACTCATCAAAAAGCCGATGAACGAACCTATAGCCGCTTTCATTGCACGATTGCCTTCTTTTGGCGCCGCTATCATTTCGCCAATAAAAGCGCCTGCCAGCGGTCCAATAATAATCCCCCACGGCCCGATAAAGAGACCAGCGATGATGCCAATAGCCGCTCCCCGTTGACCCGCTTTTGTTCCGCCGAATTTCTTAGTTGCCCACACCGGCATAAAATAATCTAACAGAATAATAAGAATGGTAATAATAGCCGTTATAATCAGCAAGCGCCAACTAATATGGGCATATTTTGAAAAGTGAAGCAGCAACAATCCCAGCCATGCTACCGGCGGACCGGGAAGCAGCGGCAAAATGCATCCGATAATACCGGCAAGGATGGCTATTGCGCCTAAGATAAGGAAGAGGATGCTCATAAAAGTCAATTATTTTATAAGAAATATCTTGTAATGATCCTTTTGCCTCAATAAAGAGTCATCTAAAAAACTCTTTACATCTGGAATAGTAAAATAAACAGGTGTCTCATCTGAAAAAGTAATCGAAATTGAGTCTCCTAATGAATATTTAAGATTAATATGACGGCTTTCAAAATCTTTTTTATTGCTGATATAAATTAGCCTGCTCCCCTTTAGAAATTCAATAACCAATGACAAGTTGGATAAACTTGTACGGAGATTATGCTCGTGATAAATTCTTCTAAGATCCCGCCAAGTAAGCACTCCTATCATTAATACCGGAATCTTAAATATTTTTTCTGAATATAACTTCATTAAAGTTGGCCCGGAAGCAAGTAATAATTGATATTTTAGGCTATGAACGGTATCAATTAAGTAGAAGTTACTCTTTACACTATCTCTATTAAAAATAGAAGAGTTTGAGAAAAAATAATATTGTTTTTTATTTTGGTTTGAAACTTTAATCTTAAATAAAATAGATACATCATATCCAGTCGTATCAATATATATTCCTTTACAAGAAAATTGTATTTTTCTTTCATTTCTAATTTGGCTGGGATGGTTTGCACATCCGAACATGAAGAATATGCAACCCAACATGAATATTTTTGCTATTAATTTATTCATATTTCTTCTCATTTTTTATAAGTACCTACAGCACTTCCCTTTCCTCCGCATTGAATTTAATTTGTTTTTTGACGAACAGAATCTCACTGGTTTAATTTTAGCCTCAGGATATCCGTTAATTGAAGAAATACCCACACAAGATTTAGAGAGCAAGATACGCATTTCTAATACTGCTTTTATTAAAAAAAATAACCCGCAGTCCTTCCGAACCGCGGGTACAACTAATGAATCGCCTCAAGATTCAAAGTATCTTATTCAACGCATCTATATAAGCATTGATAGACGCATTGACTATATCCGTACTGTAACCAAAACCATAACAGGACTTACCATCATGCACCACCCGCATATTCACTTTGCTCACGTCGTCGCTGCCGCCATGCATGGCCTGGATATTAAATTCTTCTAATCGGATGGAATTACCAACAATTTTATGAATGGCTTCAATAGCGGCATTCACCGGGCCATTACCCGAAGCGCTCGCTTCTTTTTGTTCTCCATTCACTTTCAGTCTCACGGTAGCCATAGGTCTTAAAGGATCGCCGCAAACAACCTGAAGTAACTCTACCTTGATACCTTTATCACTTACATTTTTGCTTCCTTTATCGCTTCCCATCAACATTTCAAGGTCATGGTCATTTACTTCTTTAATACGATCAGCCATTTCTAAGAACTTAGTGTAAACCTTATCCAGATTCAATTTATCCAATTGATAACCCAATCTTTCAAGCCGATAGCTTAACGCATGGCGTCCGCTCCGTGCCGTCAGTATAATAGAATGAGAAGGGATGCCAATATCCTCAGGATTCATGATCTGATAATTTTCCTTATTTTTCAGCACACCGTCCTGATGAATCCCCGAACTGTGGGCAAAAGCATTTCTCCCTACAATAGCTTTATTCGCCTGCACCGGCATACGCATACGCTGAGCCACCAAACTGCTTAAATTATAAAATCTCCTGGCATCAATATTTGTATTCAGTCCTATAGTTTGGGCATGAACTTTCATAATCATCACCGCTTCTTCAATAGAAGTATTTCCGGCACGTTCACCGATACCATTGATAGTACCTTCTATTTGTCTTGCCCCAGCCCGTAAGCCGGCAATGGAATTAGCAGTCGCCAATCCAAGGTCATTATGGCAATGTACAGAAATAATGGCTTTGTCAATATTAGAAACATGGCTAACCAGATAACTAATTTTATCGGCATATTCTTCCGGCAGGCAATATCCGTTTGTATCAGGAATATTGACAACAGTCGCGCCTGCCGCAATCACGCCTTCAATCATCTGCGCCAGATAAACGTTATCGGCGCGCCCGGCATCCTCCGCGTAAAACTCTATATCCTCTACAAATCTTTTGGCATATTTTACCGCATCCACTGCTCTCGCGAGAACTTCTTCCCTCGTACTGTTAAATTTGTTTTTAATATGAATATCCGAAGAACCAATGCCGGTATGAATACGTTTGTGCTTTGCATATTGTAAGGCTTCAGCAGCCGCGTCAATGTCCTTATGATTCGCACGGGTCAGCGCACAGATTACCGGCTCGCTGACCGCTTTGGATATCTCCACTACGCTTTTAAAATCACCCGGGCTGGAAATAGGGAATCCGGCTTCAATAACATCTACGCCTAAGGCTTCAAGCTCTTTGGCAATTTCAATTTTTTCCACGGTTGAAAGCTGGCAACCGGGTACTTGTTCGCCATCTCGAAGTGTGGTATCGAAAACATAGACTCGGCTTTTATCCATAGTTTTTAATTTTAAAATTGAATCCCTATTTTT
>SCQV01000382.1 GCA_004299085.1 Chitinophagaceae bacterium
GGTAACAATGTTTGTTACTTTCATAGTTTTAAAATTTGTTTATAGTTGCAACTTTGTAAATATACTTAAAAATTATATCTCGAATGTCTATTCAACAGCCCGAAAATAACCAATTATTAAGTATCTCTCTTTATACTAACGGAAAGTTTTCAAAAGCAAGCAGTGGTCAAAACTTCCTTCTTCTCTAAAAATCTTTTGTCTTCTTCCTGATATTTTAATAAATTTATGCCTCTTTATTGAGTGTTTATTATTTCATCTAAAAAATTATCAAATATCATGTCGTATCCGTATCAGATCAGCAGCATGGAGGCCTATCAGCAGGCTTATAAAAAAAGTGTTGATGACCCGGAAGGTTTCTGGGGTTCCATAGCTGAGAATTTTCAATTTAGAAAGAAATGGGATAAAGTATTGGAGTGGCGTTTTGCCGGGGATGGGGCGCCTGTCGTCAAATGGTTTCAGGGTGCTAAGCTGAATATTACCGAGAATTGCTTAGACCGTCATTTAGATACTTTGGGTGATAAGCCCGCTATTATCTGGGAGCCTAATGATCCGGAGGAGCATTATCGTATGCTTACCTACAGGCAACTGCATCAGAAAGTATGCACATTTGCCAATGTTCTGAAAAATAATGGCGTTAAAAAAGGCGATGTGGTTTGCCTTTATATGGGCATGGTTCCTGAGTTGGCTATTGCTGTGCTGGCGTGTGCAAGGATAGGTGCTATTCATTCAGTTGTCTTCGGAGGATTTTCAGCACAATCTATTGCAGACAGGATACAAGATGGGAAAGCGAAGCTTGTAATTACCTGTGATGGCGCTTTCAGGGGGAATAAGACGGTGCAGTTGAAAGCTGTGGTGGATGATGCTTTGGTACAATGTCCTACTGTAGAACGTGTCATTGTGCTGACACGTACCCGTACGCCGGTTTCCATGATTAAAGGGAGGGATGTGTGGTGGGAGGATGAGATAAAAAAAGTGGAAACGATGGGTAATCCTCCGTGTCCGGCGGAAGAAATGGATGCGGAAGATCCTTTGTACATCCTTTATACCAGCGGCAGCACGGGAAAACCTAAAGGGGTAGTTCATACCACAGCGGGTTATATGATTTATTGTACTTATACTTTCGTGAATGTATTTAATTATCAGCCTGGAGAAATTTATTTCTGTACTGCTGACCTTGGCTGGGTGACCGGACACAGCTATGTTGTTTATGGGCCGCTGGCTGCAGGCGCTACTTCCATGATGTTTGAAGGTATCCCGACTTATCCCGATGCCGGCCGTTTTTGGGAAATTGTGGATAAGCATAAAGTGAATATCCTTTATACTGCACCGACCGCCATTCGTTCTCTAATGGCACACGGATTGGGTTTTGTAAAAGATAAAGACCTTAGTTCACTACGGGTTTTAGGAAGTGTAGGTGAGCCAATCAATGAAGAAGCCTGGCAATGGTATTTTGATAATATTGGTAAAAAGCGTTGCCCGATAGTGGATACCTGGTGGCAAACGGAAACAGCCGGTGTTATGATATCTGTTATTGCAACTGTTACAAAACCAATTCCATCTTATGCCACACTTCCGCTTCCGGGTGTACAACCTGCCATTATGGATGAACACGGAAATGAGATTAAAGAAACGGAAGCTAAGGGAAATCTGTGCATGAAGTTTCCGTGGCCTGGAATGCTGCGTACAACATGGGGTGATCATGAACGCTGTTTTAAAACTTATTTTTCTGCTTATCCGGGAAAATATTTTAGCGGCGATGGTTGCTTGAGAGATAAAGATGGCAATTACCGTATCACCGGTCGTGTGGATGATGTGCTGAATGTAAGTGGACACCGTATTGGAACTGCAGAAGTGGAAAATGCTATTAATATGCATGCCGATGTAGTAGAAAGTGCCGTAGTCGGATATCCACACGATATCAAGGGGCAGGGCATTTATGCTTTTGTAATTACGGAAGGAGACCGTCATGATAATGAAGATCTGACGCGAAAAGATATTCTGGAAACAGTAGCACGGATCATAGGACCCATAGCCAGGCCGGATAAGATACAGTTTGTGAAAGGATTACCTAAAACTCGTTCAGGAAAAATTATGCGGCGTATCCTGCGTAAAATAGCAGAAGGTGAGATGAATAACGTGGGCGATGTAACCACCTTGCTAAACCCCGACATCGTGGAGGATATTAAGAGAGGGAAAGTATAAGCTGAATAATGCTAACTAAAAATGCCGTGAAATTTATTCACGGCATTTTTTATACAGGAAGTTGTCAAATTCTATTTGAATTGTCCCTGGGATAGGGTGACATCCTGAAAAGCCTGCGAAAGCAATACTTTGATGCTTCCCGAATAAGTTGATAAAGTATTATAAGGCTGATCAGGCAAGGAAGTGGCAGACACTCCGGAAACTGAATCTACATTAGTCAAATCGAAAGCTCTGTCTCCTGCAGCAGTATATACTCTGGCAGGATGAGAAGTGCCTCCGATATGAGCAACGCTGGTATCTATCCGGACAACCAGATAGCTCCCCGTTGGTCTTTGATATACCCTGAATTGGCCGTTGATCTGGCTTGTATTGACTGGATTGTACATGTTATAGGCTTTGAATACATTGTTTGCGCCAATTTCAGATTGTGCAATAATCGTAACGGTGTCATTCGGATTGCGATAAACATTCAGGCAGCCGTTATAATTGGCTAAATCAGAAAAGACCATCGGAATCTCCTTAGTCAAGGTAGGATTGGCGCCATCCACAAACCCCAGATTATAAGCTACGAGTCCATCCTGGAGAGATGTTCCCTGCCGTATATATACCGGATAAGATCCGTCTTGGCTAACTCCTTGCAGCTTAACTGTAACCATAATGGAATCTGCATTCAACACCTGCGTAAAATTGACTGTGCCGCTGATCTGACTGGTAGAATTGTAAGGACTGATAGTATATTGTTTTTGTTGTGGTACGGGGGCAGTATTACTTTTACTGCAGGAGGAGATACCCATCAGGGCCGTCGGCACGATAAATGCCGCGTACAGCCATCCTTTTAAAGTTTTCATAAGAAGTTTATATTTTTTGAACAGATGATAATCGCAAAAACAATACCAATTATTTATTGCCTGATAACAACCGGAGTGCCTACTTTCACGATATTATACAGTTCGTCCACGTCTGCATTTTTCATGCCTATGCAACCATTGGTCCAGTTCACTCGCAAATCAATTCCTAACTGCACACCCGGCCTGCAACCATGAATACCGATGCCCCCCCCGATTTTAGCATTTTTTGGAAGTAATCCATGTGCTTTACGATAGTCGAATTTCTCAATAGATTCTTTATTGGGATAATCCAATAGCATGAACTTGTTCCATCTCTTGTCCGGATGCTTATCTATGATATGAAAAGTTCCATCAGGAGTTTCCCTGTCTCCTTCCATGCGTTTATCTCCTAAATGATTATTTCCGAAAACTACTTTATACGTTTTTAATAATTTAGTATCTTCATACAAGTATAAACGATAATTGGATTTAATAATTAGCAAAAAAACTTTATCCCGGTCAATTTTACCAGTATCTAAATGTCCGTCCCCGGGATCATGAACAGGTCTGGTATAACTAAGTAAGGGAATTGTGCAGAGAAGCAAATACAAGAGCTTCTTCATCAACAGAAAAATTTATTCTTATTACGAAATAAAACCAAATGGAGAACGGGAGATTCAAAAAAATATTGTGGAGAAAAATTATGCGGTCATTTATTTTTTATTATCCGGCTTTATTTTGAATATTTCGTTGGCAACGGCGCCGCCGAAGAATGCTCCAATGATATCAGCGACCCAGTCGAACCACTCAAAATCACGGTGAATGGATTTCCATTCTTTCTGAGTGACTTCAATCAGGATGCCTAACAGGATGGCGATCAGGATGATTATAGCTAAAGCAGTAACAGGACGGAAGTGCTTATCATAATCCTGTGGATATTTGACCTTAAAATATTTACGAATGCATGCATACCATAAAATAACAAAAAGTGCAAATATGCCTGCATGCACCAGCTTGTCAAAGTGTGGAATTCGAGACATAAAAGTATTCGGAACATCGGCTGCGGGCATAAGGGTCAGCAACAAAATGATCAATGTCCAGACTATTGCCGGTAAGTAATAACGAATTAGTTTCATATCAGCTATCTCTCAAATAATTCAGTCGCTTATCAAAGCGCGATAAGCGTTTGCATCCATTAAGCCATCTACGGCAGCAGGATTTTTCAATGTCATTTTTACCATCCATCCTTCGCCATAAGGATCCTGATTGACTAATTCCGGCTGACTGTCCAGCTTAGGGTTTACTTCTGTAATAGTGCCTGCAGCAGGAAGTAGTAAGTCGGAAACCGTTTTGACGGCTTCCACGGTTCCGAATATGCTGCCACTCTGCAGTTCTTTTCCAACGGTATCCACTTCTACATAAACAATATCGCCTAATTCACTTTGCGCAAATTCTGTAATACCAATGACAGCGTTATTGCCTTCTCTTCTAATCCATTCATGGTCCTTGGTGTACTTGAGTTCGGGTGGAAATGTCATAAATGAAAGTTTTTTGCGAATGTAACGGATTTCGGAAAATTAAAAGAACAAAAATTTATGCACGATACGTATTTTCATGGGAATATCCTTTTCAGGGCGATCATTTGCATCTGTAGGAACGGCGGCGATCTTGTCCAGCACATCCATCCCCTTGATTAATTGCCCGAAAACAGTGTAATTTCCATCTAAAAATGGCGTGCCGCCAATGGTTTCATATACTTTTCTTTGTTCTGTTGTAAAATGATGCCCGGTTCTCGCTTCAATCTGATCCAATTGTGCGCTTGTATATTTTTTGCCTTGCACGATATAAAACTGACAACCGGAGGATGCCTTGGTAGGATTGACATTATCTCCTTCACGTGCCGCTGCCAAAGCTCCTTTTTGATGGAACAGATTTGTTTTAAAATCTGCCGGAATGGTATAACCCACATCGCCATTGCCTAAAGGCTCTCCCGGTTTTGCATTTCTCGAATCCGGATCGCCTCCTTGTATCATAAAATTTTTAATGACCCGGTGAAAAAGTAATTCGTTGTAAAAATGTTTCTTTACTAATTTAATAAAATTATCCCTGTATGCAGGGGTTTCATCACTCAATGCCAAAATCATTTTTCCGTAAGGGGTCATGATCTTGACCTGTCTTTTTTGGGCGAATGCCTGACACAAGAATAATGATGATATGAGAATAAGAAATAGTTTCTTCATCTTTTTTATTTTAAACTGAAATAAATGTCATACAATCCAAATATAATAAGCATGGTTCCGAATATAATTTCCAATGTTTGGCTTTTCATTTTGATAGCTGCTTTAGCTCCCAGGTAAGCGCTTGGTATAGATCCAACACTCAAGATTAATACCACCCACCAATCAATATGCCCGAGCCACCAATGCACTAAAGTCCCCGGAAGGGCTAATCCGCCTGCCACAATGAGTGAGGTAGCCATGGCCTGCTTGGTCGGCATTTTGAGCCACCGGATAAATAATGGAGCAAAAAGCACCCCCCCTCCGTTTGCTAACAGGCCTGAAAGCAAGCCCACGCTCAGGGCAATGGTCACTGTTTTCCAGACTGGAGGATTATCTGTGAGTTCTAAACTGGTGGTAGCCATTGATGGTATTTTGACAAACATCGGGATAAGAAAGGATATACCGAGTACACAAACGAAAATGGCTGTAAAGATCATAAGCATTTTTCCGCCAACAAATTTACTTATATAAGAACCTAAAATGGTCCCGGGTACACCCCAATATAGCGTGAGTAAAATAACTTGCTTATGGAGCAGCCTTTCTTTGTAATAGGCGATTGAGCCTGAAACCGCATTCGTGAGGCTCATCGGCAAAGGGGAGGCAAGCGCAATATAGGGTGCAATTCCACCGAACACCTGAAGCGCCGGCGTGGCAATAGCGCTTCCTCCTTTTCCTAACAAACCCGATAGGAAACCTACGATTATTCCAATGAGAAAGAGTATGACAACTTGATGAAAACCATGAGGGGCTATGTTAGTGATGGATGCTATTGGAATCAATCTGAGATAAATTATGGTTTATCTTAAAATATTGAATGATGTGCTTCTTTAAAAACTCTTCCTGCTCTTCCAACTTCATGCCATGTACTTTTTTCAATTCTGTAAAATGAGGCCATCCGTCATTATCATATTTTTCAAAGCGATAATAACCATCAGGAGCGAGCAGGGTACACATAGCAATATGCATCAGATCTTCTTTTTGCTCTTTGGTGAATTTCTTCCTGCCTTTTCCCAGCTCCTGAATGCCGATTAAAAAAAGAATAGCTTCCAAGTTAGGTATCTTACCAAACCTTGCTGTCAGCATGTCTTCCACTTCCTTCCAAGCTATATTTATATCTGAATTTTCAATCATGGCAACGCAAAGGTAAAGTTAAATTTATATTGATGTACTTTGAAACTAAATCATTCACATCTTTATTTAACATAGCTTTAACAGCGGGTTACGTGATGTAAGGTCAATTTTGCAGCCATTCTTTTATATTTTAGTGGCTGAAAAAAAATAATGGTAATATGGAAATGGTTGCATCGGATATTAAAGTATTAAACGAACAAATTCATGAAGCCAGTTCGTTTGTTGATTTGTTGAATCTGGAACTTGGTAAAGTGATTGTTGGTCAGAAATATATGACGGAACGATTGATAATTGGGCTTCTAACCCAAGGGCATATATTATTGGAAGGCGTTCCTGGCCTGGCAAAAACGCTGGCTATTAAGTCATTGTCATCGGCCATTCATGCAAAGTTCAGCCGGATTCAGTTCACCCCGGATTTATTACCGGCAGATGTTATTGGTACGATGATCTATAATCAGCAACGCAATGAATTTGTGGTTCGCAGGGGACCGATCTTTGCTAATTTTATTCTGGCGGATGAAATCAATCGCGCTCCTGCTAAGGTTCAGAGTGCTTTATTAGAGGCGATGCAGGAAAGACAAGTCACTATAGGAGATACCACATTCCGGTTAGAAGAGCCTTTCCTGGTTTTGGCAACAGAAAACCCGATTGAGCAGGAAGGGACTTATCAATTGCCGGAAGCGCAGGTGGACAGATTTATGCTGAAGGTCATGATCGGTTATCCAAACAAAGAGGAAGAGAGGCAGATCATTCGTGAGAACCTGAATCCTCAGGGTATTCCCGCCATTCAGCCTGTAGTCAATCCTTTGGATATTTTAACCGCAAGAGATTTGGTCAGAAAAGTGTATATGGATGAAAAGATTGAAAAATATATCATTGATATTGTTTTTGCAACCCGTAATCCTGAAGAATATAAACTTCCGAAACTAAAGCCGTTGATTGCTTATGGCGGTTCACCCAGGGCAAGCATTAATATGGCATTGGCAGCGAAAGGATATGCGTTTATGAAACGTCGTGGTTATGTGATACCTGAAGACATTCGGAGTATATGCTTTGATGTATTAAGGCATCGTATCGGACTTACGTATGAAGCGGAAGCCGAAAATATTACTACGGAAAATGTGATCAGTGAAATATTGAATGTGGTGGAAGTACCGTAGTTATCTGTGATGTAT
>SCQV01000043.1 GCA_004299085.1 Chitinophagaceae bacterium
AGGGAAATCGAGGATCATATCAGAATGGGAAATGATCTTAAATGGGAAAATATCTGGAATCAGCTCAATAATTATTTCAAGAAATCCCCGGAGTTTTATGATTATTTTCAGGATTATATACCGCCGCAGAAAAACATGGGTGCTATTTTTATAAAGGCCTATAAAAGGCTTATGAAAGGAGCAAAAGTTGAAACCGAAGATGAGTAGTTTCAACATTGGAACTTGAAACCATGTAACATGGAACCCGGAACATAAAACCCCGAACCCTCGCCTGAGGCGAGGCTGGCTTGGAACATTGGAGCTTGAAAACATTCATTTCTATCCCACAATCCTGCCATCTTTCATTAAAAGTTCCCGGTCGCTGAGCCGGGCCAGGTCTTCATTATGCGTCACGATGACGAAAGTCTGGGAAAACTCATCTCGCAGCTTATAAAACAACTGATGTAATTCTTTGGCATTGACAGAATCCAGATTGCCCGTAGGTTCGTCGGCAAAAACAATATCCGGTCTGTTGATGAGCGCCCTGGCTACTGCCACCCGTTGCTGTTCGCCGCCGGAAAGCTCGCCGGGTTTATGAGTCGCCCGATCGGACAGATTAAGAATTTGCAGCAATTCTCCTGCCCTTTGACGAATATCCTTTTTACTATCTTTCCCGGCAATTAAACCGGGGATACATATATTTTCCATGGCCGTAAATTCCGGCAAAAGATGATGAAACTGAAAAACAAAGCCGATGTGGCTATTACGAAAATCCGATAATTGCCTTCCTTTTAAAAGAGAAGTTTCACTGCCGTTGATCGAGATATGGCCACAATCAGGCTTATCCAGCGTACCAAGTATATGAAGCAGCGTGCTTTTGCCGGCACCTGAAGACCCCACGATTGCCACAATTTCCCCTTTTTTTACCTCCAGGTCCACTCCCTTGAGTACCTCTAATGTATTATATTTTTTAGTTATATGGTCAGCTATTAACATAGTGTAAAGGAACATCATTTCCATTAATCACACAGGAGTTGTTTTATTCAAATTAAATTTTACTTTTGCGGAAATTTTAAACCCCTTTTTATTATGTTCTGGACACTAGAGTTGGCATCCTATCTGGAAGACGCACCCTGGCCCGCTACGAAAGATGAGCTGATTGATTATGCCATCCGTTCAGGCGCGCCGATAGAGGTGGTCGAAAACCTGCAGGAACTGGAGGATGAAGGTGAATTATTCGAAGGTATCGAAGATATTTGGCCCGATTATCCTTCAAGAGAGGATTTCTTTTTCAACGAAGACGAGTATTGATTTTATATAGGGCGCTGAAAGGATTCAAAGCCGCCCTTATTATATGTTGGGCGGCCTTTTATTTTCATTGTTTATTTTCGAGCACTTCTTCAATAATAGCCTGGCTTACGCCTGTACTGGAAAAACCGCCGTCATGATACAGGTTTTGCATGGTCACCATACGGGTCAGATCGGAAAATAAAGCTACACAAAAATTAGCACAATCGTCCGCTGTAGCATTTCCCAGCGGGCTCATTTTATCTGCATAATGGAAAAACGCATCAAAGCCGGATACGCCGCTGCCGGCAGTGGTTACGGTGGGCGATTGTGAAACAGTATTTACCCGCACTTTTCGTTTATTGCCATAATGATACCCAAAGCTGCGCGCGATGCTTTCCAACAGCGCTTTGGCTTCCGCCATATCATTGTATCCGGGGAAAGTGCGCTGAGCCGCAATATATGTCAATCCAACCACAGAAGCCCATTTGTTCAGTGCATCCAGTTTCATAGCCGTTTGCAACACTTTGTGGAAAGATAAAGCTGAAATATCCAGTGTTTTCTGGAAATTATCATAATTCGTCTCCGTATAAGGTATTTTCTTCCGCACATTGGGCGACATGCCGATAGAATGAAGCACAAAATCCAGCTTCCCACCTAATTTTTCCATAGATTGAGAAAAGAGGTTCTCCAGATCTGTCAGTGAAGTAGCATCTGCAGGAATTACTTCCGCATGACATTCTTTCGCCAGCTCATTGATTTTGCCCATGCGCAATGCAATGGGAGCATTAGTCAAAGTAATGGAAGCGCCTTCTTCTACCGCTCTCTGAGCTGCTTTCCATGCCATAGAACGCTCATCTAAAGCGCCAAAAATAATTCCTTTCTTTCCTTGCAGGAGATTGTGTGTCATAGTTTAATGTTTAAGAACAAAAATATAAAATACGTCCCAAGTTTCAGGCCTGCCTCGCATCAGGCGATGGTTCCAGGTTCTAAGTTTTGGGTTCCAGGTTTCAAGTT
>SCQV01000383.1 GCA_004299085.1 Chitinophagaceae bacterium
GAAGTAGGTAGTTTAACAGCTATCTGCTTTTTCTATTTTATTATAGAGCATAGATCTCTGGTTAATGACACTTAGGAGAATTAAACGGATTTGCTATAAAAAATTGGGCAACAATTGAGGCAAAACACCCCAAAAAATCAGATAAAGTTTGAATAAATCAACATGAAACGAGGGCTAAATCAATTAATTGTTTTATTATTCTACTGATTTGGGGATCGGGATGACGACACAAAGAAATGATGAAAATATTAAAGATGGAACAGGTAGAAAGATTAAAGATGTTGATCCAACTCTTTCTGGTTGCTTGTTCCTCCTGTTAATATAATATATTGATCATTTGATCTATTCATACAACATAATATCATGGGGAATTTTTTCCCCGCCATGTAGAAATGCTTACCAAAAGATTTTGGCCTGTTATTCCGTTAGGCCTTGCCATAGAACATTCTGGCGTTTTTAAAGCATGTTGGCATGTTTTTCCCTTTACATGCTAATATGAAATGGATAATTAAATCTCAAGTGGTTGTTTTATTGGCAGCCTCCGCTTTAATGATAGGCGAATCATGTTCGTCTCGTCAGAAAGCAAACAATGATAGTGAAAACATGGGGACTCCGATGGTTAGTGATTCTATGGCTTCATCCGGCAATGCGGCTAATCTTGCTGATACTACTCATCATCCTGCCATTGATTCAATGAATAGTAAGATGACAGCATTTAAGGAAAAATGGAACAGGAATATGAATAATCTGAATGATGAAATTGCCCATGTGAAGAAGGAATTAAAAAAATCTTCCACTAAAAATAAGAAGAAGCTAAACGAAAAGTTGAATGATCTGGAAGCGAAGCAGAAAGGATTGCAGCGTGAGATAGATTCTGCCGGGAATAAAACTGCTGCACAATGGAATGAATTTACAAAAAATGTAAATGAAAAATATCAAACAGTGAAAGAGAATGTGAAAGACTTCTTTCAGCATGATTAATCACCTTTCTTTTGTATTTAAAAGTTCTTATACTTCTTCAATAACATTTGTTAGTGTCTTAACCTCACCTGATGGAGTATAATCCTTTCCAGGATTAATGCATCCCCGCTATTTGTAAAGAGCGGGGCTATGTAGGCCTCTTTGAGGAAATGCTATTTATAGAAAACGAACAAGGGAAAGGATCCTTATTTTATTTTATATTGCCTGCTGCAAAGTTTGGTGAAGATAAACATGTTTTATGAAAAAGATCATTTTTGTGGACGACGATCTTGGTATCACAGATATAGCAAAGCTGCTCTTTGAACGGGCAGGTTATGAAATTACTATATTTTTAAAAGGCGCACCTCTGATGACCCATCATGAATTGCCCGATCTTTACATCCTTGATAAGCAGTTGCCTGATATAGACGGATTAGAAATATGCCGCAAACTTAAAAGCAACAAACACACAAAAAGCATCCCTGTGATCATGCTTTCTGCTAATCCGGATATCAAACGGCTGGCAAAATTGGCCGGCGCCGATGATGCCGCAGAAAAGCCTTTTAGCCTCGCCGCACTCAGAAGTATGGCAAAACACCATACGGAGGAATAAATCAATGATTTTGCCTGTGAAAGCCGGAGGAACAGGGGGTAATGAATAAGGCCCACGGGGCTCCTTTGGAGAATAATACCCTTGTCCAACCTAAGGCGGGACAATAACCCAAGTGGGATGTAAATTTTCTACTGACCTCGTTGCCCCGCCTAAAGAGGGGGCGGCGAGCGTTTCATTTTAAGAGGCAGTTAAAAATATAAATCTTTCGTTGGAAAATTTATCAGTAGTGTTT
>SCQV01000384.1 GCA_004299085.1 Chitinophagaceae bacterium
AGTGGGACGCGGCACCGTGGTGGGAGATTATAATTATCAGGACTGGAACGGAGATGGCCAGATAGATGGCAATGACGTGCATCCGATTGCTTATGGTGGCAGTCCCAACGGACTTCCCATCATGCCATTGATTACTTACGGCTTAACACTAAACGGCTCTTATGATGGATTTGATATTAACCTGTTGTTCCAGGGAGTGGGCGTCTATAATGTATCCTACATTGAGCAATTAAATATTCCTTTGTGGGGCGGCGGAAGTGCACTTACCCAATTCCTTGATAATTGGCATCCGGCTGATCCTAATGCAGATCCATACTCACCTAATACCAAATGGATACCTGGTAGCTTTGCTTATACCGGCACTACGGCCAATACCGGTTCCTTATTTAATTTTCACAGTGCCGCTTACCTGAGATTAAAGAGCCTCGAAATAGGATATTCTTTGCCTAAACCAATATTATCCCGGATAGGAATTCAAGGCGTAAGAATCTTTGTAAACGGGTATAATCTTTTTACCGTAACAAAATTAAAATATGTGGACCCCGAACATCCTTCGGGATTGTACGGATATCTTTACCCGTTAGACAAATTATATAATGTTGGCTTAAACATTAAATTTTAATGATCTCATTAATAGAAAATCATGAAAAAGTATAGTTATATATTCTTATTGATCATCATCACATCCTGGTCAGCCTGTAGAAATTTAGATATTGCTCCCAAAAACATCATTCAGGATGCAGATGTATTTTCTACCCCGGAAGGAATACAGGCTTATATGGCCAGGCTTTATAGTGAGCTACCCATAGAGGATTTCAGATATTCTCCGGCCAGAGGCTTGAATTTCTTCTGGATTATCAGCCCTATGTCCGCCATTACCGGAGAAGCGCTGAGTCGTGATCAGACGAGTGCCATGCAGGAGAATTCCGGAGTTAACTGGCCCGTTTGGAGCGGTTGTTATGGAGTAATCCGGGATTGCAATTATTTTATCGAAACGTTACCGAAATATTCAAAAGATTTTACTTCTGCACAGGTAAATGATTGGACAGGTGAAGCCTATTTCATCCGGGGCATGACCTATTTTGCATTAGTAAAACGTTTTGGTGGTGTGCCTCTTGTAAATTCAGTGCTTAATTATCCCGGTGAAACAATTGATCAACTAAAAATACCCCGTGCATCGGAAAAAGCAACGTGGGATCAGGTAAAAAGCGATTTCGATTCTGCTATGAATTTATTACCTGATGTCAACCCGGATGCCAATGATGGCAGCAGGGCTAATAAATATGTGGCAGCGGCCTTTGAATCCAGGGCCATGCTCTATGCCGGAAGCATAGCCAAGTATAATACCATCACTTTATTTGATTCAAAGAATAACGAAATATGTGGTATTCCCGCTGCAGATGCAAACGCCTATTTTCTTGCCGGCTACAATGCTGCTAAAATGGTAGAAGGTCATTACAGCCTTTATACGAAAGAGTGGATAGCTAATAATCCACAGGCTCAATACCAAAATTTTGTAGATCTGTTTTTAGATCCTGGCAGTCCGGAAAATATATTCGTAAGAGAATATCAATATCCCAACTCGGTTCATGGATATGATGCTTATAATGTACCGCGTCAGTTGGCCGGGCCAAACGGTTATTCTGCCGAAATCAATCCTACTTTAAATTTTGTAGATATGTTTGATGGCATTCCTAAAAATCCCGATGGAACCATCAAAACATTGGATGCAAGCGGGCATTACATTCTATATAAAAATACGATGGATATGTTCTCAAATGCCGAACCCCGTTTGCGGGCTACTGTGATTTTGCCGGGAGATGCTTTTAAAGGGCAGAGTATAGGAATATGGCGGGGGATATATACGGGACCGGTCGCCGGAGGTATTAGTCCGCTCTTACCACCGGGTTCAAAATCTCAATATCCAACTACTGATATAGTCGAATCTGCCACTGCTGATCAAACCCCCTATACTTTGCCTGACGGGTCATTAATGAACCCGGCAGGACCAAGCGGCATATTTACCGGGGATCAAACTTGTGCCATTTCAGGTTTTTCGATAAGAAAATATCTTGATCCAAATTTACCCACTTCGCAGGTACTTGAAAATCATGAATCACAAACATGGATAGAAATGAGATATGCAGAAGTGTTGCTCAATCGCGCTGAAGCGGCTTTCGAATTATATCTTGCAGGCCAATCGGGAGCAGATTATCTGAATGATGCATTTAATGATATTAACCAGATCAGGCTGCGGGCGGGAGCTGCTTTGTTAGCATCTCCTGGCTCAATGACCATAGACACCATTCGCATTGAAAGAAGAAAAGAACTGGCATTTGAAAATAAAACATGGTGGGATTTGAGAAGATGGAGAGTGTTAGATAAAGAGCAAAACGGAACAATATACAAAGTGCTCATGCCATTTTATGCAGCACAGGCCGGCGAATATTTCTTTGATGCCCGTACCGACGAACGTAATGATGTATATACTTTTGATCCAAGATGGTATTATGAACAAATACCGCAAGATGTTATTTCAAAAAATTCAAACATTTTTCAAAACCCCGGATATTAATATCAACGCAATATGAACAAACTATCTTTTCCTGTCGTATTATGCTGCCTGATGATGATAACAGGCATATCATGTTCCAAAATAGATAATTATCCGGCGCCCTCTGCTACCATCCAGGGAAGCGTATATGATGCAATGACAGACAGCACGGTACAAACAGAATTCGGGGGTGGAGGCACTCGTGTAAAGTTACTCGAAACAAGCTACAGCAGTAATCCTACTCCGGAATATTTCCAATGTATGCAAAATGGTGTTTTTCATGATGACAAAATATTTGCAGCGACTTACAATATTTCTGTGGAGGGTGCTTTTGTGCCCGTAATCCTCACCGATGACACGGGAAAGATCATAACCGACTCAAGCAAAAATATTATTTTAAAGAGCACTGCCACCGTTAATTTCTGGGTACAGCCGTTTCTGCGAATTGAATGGGTCAGTCCACCGGTGATGAATGCTGATAGCAGCGTAACGGTTCAGGTAAGAATTACCCGCGGTACAGATAATCCCTCTTATAAGAGTAATTTAACGGATATAAACCTGTATGTGAGCAATACGCAGAATGATGGAAACAATAATTACGATCCCAGATATTCAAAACTGACTTCTTATAATGGTACAGACGGTAATGCACTCTTGGGCCAGGTTGTTACCATAACCACTACCGGAGGTGCTCTACCGCCACAAGATGTTTATTTCCGTGTGGGTGCAAGGATTGCTTCCGGGCTAAACAGGTATAACTATAATGCGCCAATGACTGTTTCAAAATAACTAACTGAATGGAGCCTCTAAAAACACCGTTTGCTTTGTGCTCTTTGTTCATCCCCTCTTCTGGGCCGGGGCAGGTTTGTGTGCTTTGTGAGAAAAAAAACATCAACAAATAAGTTTTTAGAGGTTCCCTAAAAAAGATTAATATAATGCTAAGAACAACGGCACCTGCCATCAATAAAACCCTAATTATAAAGAGCTCCCTCCTTTTCCCTTGTTTAATTTTTTCCTTTTTTATAAGTCAGGCACAAGTTCATCATAATGTTATCTCTCATCAGAAAACAGTCTTCCAAACCAGCAGTCCCTGGATACCGGAAATAGATGTGCGATCTGATGCAGCTATTATTTATGGCTCAGGAGATCGTCCGGGAATGACTTTTAAACAAAGAATCCATTCCTGGAAATTACACGGCTATCAAACTGATTTCATGACAGGGATTGCCTGGGGCAATTACCAGGATTATTTCTATGGAAAATGGGATGGCAAAATGCATTTAGATGAAGTGCAGGTAGCAATAAATGATGATAGCGTGTGGCATGGACATCATACACCTTATATCGTGCCTATTCCTTCCTATATTCATTATATGGAACAGGCTGTAACTAAGAAAGTAATAGATGAAGGCATAACTACTCTTTTCTTTGAAGAGCCCGAATTTTGGGCGCGTTCCGGATATAGCGATGCCTTTAAGAAGGCATGGAAACAATATTACGGATTCAATTGGCGTCCACAGGACAAGTCGGCAGAAAACACTTATCTATCCAACAAACTAAAATATCATTTATACTATAATGCCATTAAGCAGGTGTCTTCCTTTGCAAAAGCTTATGGGAAAAGTAAAGGCTTAGAGGTAAGAATATTCATTGCCACGCATTCATTAGTCAATTATTCCTCCTGGGAAATTGTCAGCCCAGAAGCCAGCCTGGCTTCCCTTCCTGGTATTGATGGCTACATTGCACAAGTGTGGACAGGGACGTCAAGGACTCCTGTTTACTTTAATGGTATAGAAAAGGAACGCACTTTTGAAAATGCTTTTTTAGAATATGGTTCTATGGTTTCCATGACAGCACCCACAGGCAGAACCATGTATTTCCTCACCGATCCGATAGAAGATGCCCGGCGCGACTGGGGCGATTATAAACGCAATTATGAAGCCACTTATACAGCAGAAATTTTGTATCCATCCGTAGATCATTTTGAAGTAATGCCCTGGCCGGAACGTATTTTTACAAAACCTTATCGTTTGCCTGACAGCGATTCCAGCGTATTAATCCCACATGACTATTCTACACAAATATTGGTAATGGTCAATGCGCTGAACAAAATTCCGGCGTCTAAAAACCAGATTAGCGGGACTAAAGGCATTGGTGTGCTCATGGGAAATTCATTGATGTTTCAGCGTTTTCCCACACATAACGGATATACTGATCCGCAATTTTCTAATTTCTACGGACAAACGTTACCCTTGCTCATGCGTGGCGTTCCGGTACAAACGGTACAGATGGAAAATCTGGCCTATTCTGCTACTTTAAAAGGTATAAAAGTGTTGGTAATGAGCTATTCTAATATGAAACCCATGTCGGTAAAAGTACATCAGTATTTATCAGACTGGGTAAAAAACGGTGGCACATTGATTTATTGTGGAAGAGATGATGATCCCTATCAATCGGTGATGGAATGGTGGAATACAAAAGGCAATCATTTTAAAGCGCCATCGGATCAGTTGTTCAAACTGTTAAACATACATCCAGGATTAAAAGATTATCATATACAAAAGTTTTCTGCAGGCAAAGGAACCGTATATGTAATGCGCCAGGATCCAAAAGAGTTTGTCATGAAAAAAGATGGCGATACTTCCTATGTTAATGTTGTAAAACGAGCTTTTCAACACGATGCTAAAGCTGGCAAGATTATTTGGAAAAATAATTTTATACTGCATCGCGGCCCCTATGATATTATTGCAGTAATGAATGAAGGCGTAAGCGATCAGCCCGTGATAGTGAAGGGGCCCGTCATTGACCTGTTTGATCCCTCTCTACCTGTGTTAAAAGTAAAAGCCGTGACTCCTGGCCATGAAGCATTCTTGTATGATTTGCATCGGGTACAAAATAAAAATAAGCCACAGGTCTTGGCTGCTGCATCACGCATCTACGAGGAGAAAATAACAGGGAAAAGCTATTCTTTTGTTTGCAAAAGTCCTTTAAATACGGTCAATAGCATGCGCATATTGTTGCCCCGAGCTCCTGAAAGTATTGAGATCACCAATGACGTCGGGAAAAGTATTCCAATTATAAAAAAATCATGGGATGAAAGCTCTCATACTTGTTACTTAAGCTTTGCTAACAGTCCGGAAGGGATTACTGCGAAGATTAAATGGTGAGATCATTGAAATTATTTAGGGACATATTCCTTTATCACATAGCTATTAAATACCCTATTAAAAATAAGCTATGATAACCATTATAATTTTTTAATTCCAGTCCCAATACTTTTCATATCCTTTTGCCGGTTCCCACCGGCTTTTGGGCTCAAAATAATGCCATAATAAAGCGGACACATTTCTGGCAAATTGCCAGGCTTCATTATCCGGCTTCCAGCGCCGGTCTTTATTGTTTTTCGTAGCCACATAAAAAACATAATCACCTTTTGGTGCATTCACCATTACTAATTCAGAACGGGAAGCGTCCACCATGCCTTGTTTGGAGGCGGTTTGCACATAAGGCGGAATCTGAGAAAGCGCATAATCGTCCCAAAAGATATGAGTCATATCACGATACATTCTTTCACAGGCTGCAGGAGTTATTATCTTATTTTCCCTGATCAGCAAGAGCAAATGAGCCATTTCTCTGGGAGTGGTTTGCCCCCACCCGTATAGATTATCAGCGTCTTCCCTTCCCGGCGTTTGTGAATTATCACGCGTATATTGAAATCCATGATTCTCCAACCATACATTAATCGCTGCGCCCCCTCCTGCTAATGTCTGGCACCAATGGGCGGCAGTATTATCACTGTGCGAAATCATGAGTGTAACGGCCACGCTTAAATTGGTTTTAGTGCTGTCTTTAAAATATTGCATGATGCCTGAACCACCATGCGCTAATGAATCACGATACAATAAGGGCTGATGATAGTTCAATTGTCCATCCTCTATCTTTTTAAAGATAGCCACGATAATAGGCACTTTGATGATGCTGGCGGTCGGGAAAAGCGTATCCGCATTGATGGCAGCCTCCTGGTGAGTTTTCAGATTAAGCACATACACACCCGCCGTTCCGTGAAAGGAATCTACTACCTTTTGAAGCTTCTCCGTAAGTTTCCGGTCTGTTTTTCCCCAAGAAGCATCCGGATTGGATTGGCTCAAAGCGATATCCGAAAAAAACAACAGGCATACAAATGAAATCAGTAAATTGAAAGATAAACGTTTCATGAATAAGTGTAGATGATTGAGAATTTATGATTAAAATGATAATGCGCCTTTTTACCAAATCAGCGAATCAAGATCCTTTAATCCTAATTTCTTAGAAGATATAAATCCTTCTCCATACTCCGCTCCTATCATGGTTCCCCACATGGCATTTCGTTGTACAACACCTTCAAAAAACTTAGGCGTGGAAATGAAAGTCTGAACCGGGTCATCCGGAGAAGCTAAAAACTGTGTTTTAAAACAGCGAATAGCCTCTTTCTTTTGTTCAATGACTTTACTGATATCTATGATAAATTCAGGATCAATATAATGTGACTGGATAAAATAAAAAACCTGTTTAGGACGCCATGCCTGCTGATCTTCACCATCCCATTCCGTTTTTATTTTAACTAATCCTGAAAGAAAGCAACTATCATAAACTAATTTGGAGGCGCGTCCATGATCCGGATGGCGGTCATGAGGCGCATTGGTAAGCACTATTTCAGGCCTGTATTTCCTGATGGCTTGTATAGCCTTCATCTGATGTTCAGGCTTATTTTCAAAAAAGCCATCCGGTAATCCGAGGTCTTCCCTCACATCTAATTTCATTACTTTAGCTGCCGCTGCTGCTTCTGCTTTTCTTGTTTTCGCAGTTCCCCGCGTTCCTAATTCCCCATTGGTCAGATCTACAATGCCAATTTTTCTTCCTTTTTGGGCTTCCTGCATCATCGCTCCGGAGCAGCTTAATTCTATATCATCCGGATG
>SCQV01000044.1 GCA_004299085.1 Chitinophagaceae bacterium
ATTTATGTACAGGTGGTTTATATGTTGTATAATGACAAGGTAATACATCGTGAATTTGGGAACCTTGTTGAAGTAAAGGACAATTTCCCAAAATATGTAGTAAGTATGGATGAACTAAAGGCACAGAATACGCATAAAGGCATCAAACATGTTCATCTCCGTGAGTTTCTGCTTACTAAACTATAAGAGGTTCAATGAACAGAACTATCAATAGGAGAATTGAAAAAGTACAATTCATAATTATAAGTCAAAAATTGGCAATCAATAGGTAACTTTGTAAAATAATTATCCTTTATTTTCTTCTTCATTAATTATGAAAAAAATAATTCTTTTCGGCGCCGGCAAATCAGCCACTTACCTGATTGATTATCTAAAAGAACAGTCTGTAAAGCACGACTTTGAGGTTACGGTTATTGATGCTGATTATCGCACTGCTTTATTTAAAGTCGGTAATTCTGCTGAGGTCAAGGCAGACACTTTCGATATCAACGACTCCGCTGCAAGGGAAAAATGGATTCCTAATGCAGACTTAGTCATTTCACTATTACCACCGGCATTGCATATTCTCGTAGCGAAAGATTGTATTCGCTTTAAAAAACCGCTTTTGTATGCCTCTTATATTTCACCGGAGATGAGAGCGCTTGAAAATGACATTAAAAATGCAGGCATACTTTTTATGGGAGAGATGGGATTAGATCCGGGAATTGACCACATGTCGGCGATGAAAATGCTGGATGCCGTTCGGGCGGAAGGTGGAAAGATATTGTCTTTTAAAGGATATTGCGGTGCACTGATGGCGCCTGGCAGCGATGATAATCCGTGGAAATATAAAATCTCGTGGAATCCGATGAATGTGGTGCTGGCGGGAAAAGATGGCGCTTCCTACAGGCAAGATGGGAAAACCGTAGAAGTTCCTTATGAGAAGTTGTACGACAGAAACAGTACGGTTGATTTTCCTGAAATAGGTAAAATGGCCTATTATCCAAATCGCGATTCATTACATTATGCTGCTTTATATCAAATGGAGGATGTGCCTACCATTTTGCGCGCTACCTTGCGCCATTCTGAGTATTGTGAAGGCTGGCAGGCAATCATAGACCTGGGACTGACGGATAATGAAAAAGTAATTAATACAGACCATCTGACCTATAGGGATTGGACTATGCAAAGAGTTCCTCATGGCCAGCATCAGACTATTGAGGAAAAAGTGGCAGCTTATTTGAAAAAGGAAAAGAACGCAAGAACTATTAAACAATTAAAGTTCCTGGGATTATTTAATGATGAAGTGATTCATCTGGGTGGCAAAACCAATGCGCAAATCATGCTGTATGTCATGACAGAGAAAATTTCCATGAAACCCTATGATAAGGATATGGTGTTGCTACAGCACGATGTAATTTATGAGCATCAGAATAAAACAAAAAAACGCACGGGCTACCTTATTGTTAACGGCGAAGACCTGCTTCATACCGCTATTGCCAAAACAGTCGGATTGCCTTTAGGCATTTTAGCCAAGTTGGTTCTTACAGGAAAAGTAACAGTGACCGGCTTGCATATTCCGGTAATGCCTGAAGTGTATGTGCCCGTATTAAAAGAATTGGAAGAATACAATATCCGTTTTAAAGAACTGGAGAGCTAAAGCATCTTCATTTCTTTTTGTGATTTTTCTTTTCTTTCAGTATGCGCATCAATTCTCTGACACCTTCAGTGGCGGTAGTTTCAATAGGTGTAAACTGCATGCCCGCGGTTTCGTCCGGTATTCGTTTATCAATTACATAAACAGGAGTACCCTGCGGTAAAAGAGAGATTAATCCTGCTGCGGGATATACCACGAGGGAGGTTCCTACAATAACAAAAATATCCGCTTTTTCAACGACAGATTCAGCTTCGGAAATTTTGAGCACCGGCTCACCGAACCACACGACCTCGGGGCGTAATTGACTTCCATCCTCTGCTTTGTCACCTACATGAATATCTTTTTTATAAGGATAAATCAGCGTTTCACTTTTGCTGCTTCGCATATTGGTTATTTGCCCGTGCAGGTGGATGACATTTTTCGAGCCTGCCCGCTCATGGAGATCATCAATATTCTGGGTAATAATAGTAACATCATAATCATCTTCTAATTTTGCTAATCCGGTATGAGCTGCATTCGGTTTTGCCTTCAGAATGTCATGCCTTCTTGCATTATAGAAATCAAGAACTAATTGCGGATTGTCATTCCATCCATGGGGGGAAGCCACTTCATACACGCTGAATCCTTCCCAAAAACCGTCGCTGTCACGGAAAGTTCTTAATCCGCTTTCAGCGCTGATACCTGCTCCGGTGAGAACAACTAAATGAAGCTTGGACATAACCATGAATTAGAATACAATTCTACAATCAACTATGTTGTAAGTTACTGCAAAATTGCATCATTTAGCCTTTTTATCCGGGGCAAGAGAGGTTAAAGAAAATATAAAAGAATAGAATGGGGCGGTTAAGTCTCATTATGGGGGCTAAAGCCCGTTTTGATATAGCCTTTAGAAATCAGCCTGCTAAAGCAGACTGTAATAGGCAGTCCTGGTGGCAAAAAGGATGAAAGTTACTTTTCATAGTGGACTCAATCTTATCTTCATACACTGGCTTTTTGAGGGGGTAGGTTTTTCATCCTCACTATTCTAAAATCGGTGATTTAATCATCGAACTCACGTTAATTTAATTTTTTCATCCCTCATGCTTCTTCAAAGCACACGTTCCAACAATAAACAGATGGGAGAGGCTTTCCTTACAGAAGGATATTTATGATCTCTGAATCTGCTCAGAAAATTCTGATTTTTTCGACCTGCCTGAGTATCTTTGCACGACAAAGCCCCACGGAAAGCGTATTCTCTCTATTGTGAAAAAAATTAAGTGAGTCCTCATGTCCAACTTTTCTAGAAGGCGTAAATTTATTCAGCTTCGTAATGAGATCAAAACACCGCTAACTTTAAACCCTTTTGTTTTTACAAGGTTATTTTTCGTTTGGGTCATTCTCGGGGTTGCGGGAGGGATTGTAGCCGGACTGTATTGGTTGCTCATTTCTTTTCTTATGCGCTTCACCCACCATTTTACCTCGGGATGGGAGATCATTGCTATTATGACGGGAGGCGGCTTTATTATTGGCCTGATTGTACATTATTGGGGTGATCCGGGCGAGTTAGATATCGTGGTGAATAATGTCCGGTTTAAAGGAGGCCAGTTAGACACACGAAACAATATTCCGATGATAGTCACCTCGGCTCTCGGTATCGGAATCGGCAGCAATGCAGGACCGGAAGCTCCTATGGTACAAGTCGTCGGATCCATTGGGTCATGGTTTGCCAAAAAGTTCAAGCTAAAAGGTGGCGACCATCGTTCCATGAGCATTGCAGGTATGGCGGCAGGATTTGCTACGATGTTTGGTTCTCCTATCGGTGGCAGCCTTTTCGCTTTGGAAATTATGCACCACAAGCATGTAACTCAATACTACAGGGCGCTCCTTCCTGCATTTGTGACAGCGGGAACAGCGTATTTCGTTTTTCAATTAATTACGAGCATGGGCCTGGTACCGGTTTGGCGGCTACCTTTCCCCTTTCATATTAATAACGGCGTTTTTGATATCTTATGGGCCATAGTTTATGGCACCATTGGCGCGCTGATAGGTTGGGTCATCGTCTGGGCATTTCGAATGCTTGAAAAAACCTTCAAAAAAATAAAGCTCCCTTTTTTCATTCAAACAGCATTGAGTGGTCTTATTTTGGGAATAATGGGCTGGCAACTGCCGATTACCCGTTATTTTTCTCATTTTGAGATCATTGACCTGTTGCATGGTTCCTGGACTTTAGGAATTTTAATCATTATTCTTTTCGTGAAAATATTCAGCATGACCTTGACCGTTACCTCCGGCTGGAGGGGCGGTTTTATTATTCCTATTTTCTTTATTGGCGTCACGCTGGGTATGATCCTCTTCAAATTATATCCTGGGCAAAACCTTGGATTGGCAATAGTTTGCTGTATGGCAGCCGTGAATGCCTGTGTTACACGAACTTTGGTAAGCACTATCCTGCTAGTGGCCACCCTAACAGGATATGCATCCATTGTACCCATTCTTTTTGCCGGGCTGACGGGTTTTTTCCTTGCTCCTAAATCTCCCATGATTGCGGCACACATGGGCAGGGAAAAGATGTTGTTGGAAGATTAGGGGATGCTGGGGGAGGAAACCTCCGTTTGTTCATAATGTATTTTTTCATCAAAGTAAGCCCGGCTTCAACATATTTTTTAATTCAGAATCATTTTCGGCCGATGAGTACAAATACTCTTCCATCTCTTATCTCAGTTTTTTTGTGTCTGTGCCGGCTTGTAAAAGCGACTTAATGCAAGTTGTCTGATTGTATTTGCTGCCTTTGTCGCCTAACATCAGGCAATGAATAGCCCAATCAAATGGAGTACATTGATAAGTTTTGTCAGGATTGTCTAAGATAGCTTTTGATTTAATAAGCTTATCTACCAATTTATCTCTGCCACAAAATGTCGCCTAATGCGAAGCTGATGCTTTATCATTTACATCTGTGAAGCTAACGTCTGCTCCATTGTCAATGTAAAAGATACCAACTTGTTCTGCGTGAAGGTTTGCTGCCGCTGAGAGAGATGTCCCCCTTTCTGTTGCCATCAATATTAGCTCTGTTTTCTAAAAATATTTTTGCCAATACTAAGTTAGCGCGAGTTCGGAGGCTCATTAAATGATCCTCATTAATTACCGGAGATGCATTTATTATGGAGCATTCCTCAACCAAACCAAAGAGCAGGGCAAAAGGAGGATACTCCCTGTCTTCGCCCTATTAAAAGCGCACTAACGGCATGGATAAAGCATGGATGAAGCATAGTTAAAGCGCACTCAATGTATGAATAGAGTATGAATCACTAATGAAAACAATATCAGTAAGGCATCATTCGAATACCAACAGAAATCGGGGAGAAGACTTTTCAAAACATTTCCACCAATTAACACTGATTTACTATATGCTACTCTTGGGGAACCCCCTTACGAATTCATCATTTCCTTCACCTCTCCCTTCAAAATAGTAATCGAAGCAGGTGGAAAAGTAAAAGCTGCAGTTTCACCTCCAGTTGCTGTTGAGTACACTTCTGGTCCGTCGGGGGCAGCCTGGCTTTTGGGTCCATCGGAATGCCACTTGTATTGTTCCCTGCCAAAAGTTACTATGTTTATGGTGCCTGAAAAGTATTCGGTTATTTTATTATCCCGTTCAAACTTCACACCTGCAGCATGAGCATTCATGGGATCGCGATTGACGACCATCAGCGACCAAAGATGATCCGGACGCTCTACAACCCACACAGCGAGCAACTCCCTGTTGAGTGAATCGCGGAGAGTGCCGGAGGCTTTATAGGTCTTGTGAATTTCATCCCCTTTTTTTACCCATTCTAA
>SCQV01000385.1 GCA_004299085.1 Chitinophagaceae bacterium
GTGCTGCCATAGCTCTTTATAATTTTCAATAGTTGCTTTATAGTAATAAGCTTCTTTAGAGATGCTTCCTATATTCTTAGAGAACAGGCTTCCGTATTTACTCAACGCCTGGGTTAAAAGCTGTTGACGCTGCTGAATATATTGTTGTATGTCCTGAACCTGGTTTAGCTTTCCTTCTAATTGCTGCATGTCACCCTGAGCCTTCATAAGGTCACCCTGAGCTTGTCGAAGGGTGCTCAGGCTACCGGACAAATCTTTTTCAATACCACCTGCCTTGCTCAAATCCGATTGATATTTATTTAGAAAATTAAGTGATGTCTGAAGCGAATCCAAATAAGGGATATATTTTCCACCAGGTAAGCGTGAAGTGATTTTAGTTACCTTGTTTCTTACAAGTTCCTGCAAATGAGAAATGGAATCTATCGAATTACCCAATGCCAATCCTTTGGCAGCTACCGATCCTGCCTGTCCGGTAGGCAGGTCAATCTTCGAAAGCTTGCTATTGATTTTTTCTTCCTGCTTTTGCAGGCGGTGTAGCGCCTTCTCTGTGCGTTTCGTTATTCTCCGGTTGAACAGGTCTGCTTTGGATGATACTTTAGTTAAATACCTGGAAGGGATTTGTTGCAATTCGTCACCTCGCTGTCGAACTTTGTTTGTGACAGAATCCACTTGCCTTGCAGGAGAAGATATACTTTGAGCTTCTGAGGCCTGGAAGGTGGTCAGGAGCACGAGGAGCAATAGGATAAAGCGCCATTTCATAGCGCGGATGGTTTTTGTTTTAGGAAAAGGTTAATCTATTGTGTTAAGACTAAATTTTACATCCATCTTAACAATCAAAGAATAAAAGTAAAACCATTATTTTAATTTTTTAGTACCATAACAGTAGTTTAACAATTAGAGGATTCGATGCCTGTACTAAGAAGATAAAAATGCATTTAGTCATACATTTTATTCAGGATAACGGTTCTCTTTTTAAAGACTAAGATAAAAAGATGCATTCACACCGCATAACTTATTACACGAATAATGCTTTTAGATAGACAGAAACCAGTTTTCACTATGTGAATAACTATTTATCCTCTATCCGGATTCCAGGAAGGATTGCGCTTTGGATTTTCACATTTCATTGACTGATTGGTTCTATTGACAGACAGATTTCGTTCTCCCTCCAGCGACCATTCAATAATATTCAGCTAAAATGGTTATTTCGCTTTTTCATGCTCTAATATTTTCAACATTTGTCTATGTCTCTTTTCTCTCTTTGCCTCATTATAAGAGGCAACGGCCCAAATTGCTAAAATGACCCACAATAAAGCTCCGATACCAAAGACCAGAAAGAAAAATACGGCTATTACTTGCAAAATAATAGCCATAATAGCACTCATGATTTTACCTCTTAATAAAAAAGAGAGTCCCGGAAATAGAATGGCAATTAAGATCATGGGAAATAGTTTTTTGTTATCTTGTTACTAAAATAAGGGAAAATGTTGGATAAATGTCAAGAGTCAGAAAAAATAGTGAAGTATTCACTTGTGGAATTAAAAGCATAGTTAGACTATATGAATAAAAGGATTTATTCATCTAAAGGAAAGATTATTTTAAACTCTCATTTCTTAAACTGCTTTTCAATAATTATCAGATGCGCCGTATCCCATCCAGGCTCGCCTGCACCTCATTATAAATCGTACTTTGTGCCGCATTCCACGAAGCTTGACTTCCCTGCACAATGCTTACTCCCTGTAAGGGATAAATACCTGTCTGAGCATAGAATGCGACTGCTGCAGCATTATAATTGGCAGCAAAACCATCGGTTCCTCATCCTCCGAAAGCATTCATCTGGTCCGCTCCTGCATAAAAGCCATCTAAATTGGAACCAAAATAATCATAGACGCCACCGCCTCCACCACCATCTGCAGTCCATGTTCCCCCATACGCACTATTTTCCAGCATACCAATAATATGCTGGAAATACGCTTCCGTTATGGCTCCGCTGGGATCTTCAAACATCAATGGGTTATCTATGGCATAGCTATACGGGCTGAACATATCAGAAGGCATGGGATCTATATTGTGGAACGTACCTACCTGCCTACGCTGAAGCTCCGGCAGGCAAGTCTGTAGATCATAATTCCTATACGGCATGTTATACCAATCAAGTCCTGTTCCATCACTATCCATAAGGATTCCTTTGGAAAATTCTTCGTGCTGCAACTCAGAGCCGTCATTAAATCTACCAATATTTATCATTTCTTGCTACCATGGTAAATAGCTAAACCGAAAAAAATGATTGTACTTAATATAATGTAAGCAAGCACCAAGCAACTCTTTTTCAACCTGACGTTTTTATCCTCATCTTGCCATCTTTTTTCGAGAATGCCATAGCTAATTTTATTGTATCTAATTCCATTTAAAACAACAAGGATAATGTATAAAATTATGATTAGAAGAATACTAAAATGAATATTTGTATTGACTATTATTGAAAATAAAAAGAATAGAGATAAAAGATTAAAGTTATACATCATTGCAAGAACTATCAATCCGGTTGTTTCCGAAACCTTTTCATATTTACTATAGAATTCGCATATTTTATAGTATGTGTAATCAAAAAATTGCATCATCTTAGCTCTGTTAAATTCGTAGTTTTTTACCTTATTAAAATTAAAAAGTAGGTGGTATTATAGACTGCTGATTAATTCCTTCCTGCACTATCGGTTCATTATATACATCGCCTAAATGTTGCCCTATAGATTCTCCTGTGTAGTGTTCCACTATAATATCACCTAAGAAATATGCACCAGAGATAGCCCAGCCTACTCCAGGGATAAATGCTACTCCTTCCATTACTAAATCAGTACCATTGGACCAGTTAATTCCATTTTTATACATATCGATTCCAGTTAAAGCCATACTTAACCCAACTAAAGCGTGCCCTGCTAATTCAGTTGAAACTCCAAATCTTCCAATCTTCGCTAATTGCAATTTCCCCAAGTCCTGTATTGCATAAGAAGTACCACCAAAAGAATTGCCTAGCATTTGCCCCCCTATAGCGCTATATCTTGTCGCATCAAAGCTAAGCTGGGCAGCTCCCAAACCAATCTCTGCAGCATTCATATTAGTTATCTCATCTAAGCTCCGTTGCACTTCATTATAAACCGTACTTTGTGCCGCAGCCCACGAATTAGGATCCTCTTCATTAATTGTCACTTCCGGCAACTGCTGGAAAAATTCATTTCTAAATGTAGCATAATTGGGTATATCCACATTGCCGGTTGAAGTAACATAATTATAAAATGCACCTGCATAAGCTCCGGCAGGGTTCGTGTCCCAATCCCCATAACCATTCCTCATATTGTAAAAGGCGCCTGCTTCAAGACCTCCACCAGATGATCCGAAATCTTCCGACTCACCATCCGGATCACCACTGCCATCATCAACGCCTCCGTCAGAATTCCATGAACCCCCATCGTCATATAATGAACTTTTCGTATTATATAAGGCATCATAAAGGAACGATCCCAATGTTTCCTGATTGGCTTGTTCTTCTGTGCCTCCGCTCGGATCTTCAAACATCAAAGGATTATCTATCGCATAGCTATACGGGCTTATCATATCAGAGGGCATGGGATCTATATTATGAAACACACCTATCTGCGGATCATAGTTCCTATACAGCATGTTATACCAATCAAGTCCTGTTCCGTCACTATCCATAAGGATTCTTTTGGAAAATTCTTCGTGCTGCAGCCCGGAGCCGTCGTTGAACAACTCAAGAGTTACCATTTTTTATCGCCAATGTAAATAGCTAATCCAATGCAAAAAATAGCACTCAATGCTATATAGACTATTGTAATAATATTGCCGACCATCTTATTTTTACTTTTCTCTTTCTCCCATTTCTTGATAATCTTATTATGATTCCTTTTGTAACGGAAATAATTAAGAGAAATAATAGCCAGCATAAAGACAGTTCCAGATACTGTTTTAATAGCAAGTTTATGGTGAGTAAATAATGTTATAATTTCAATAATTATAAATATATTAAAGAATTGCATCATTGAGACAACCATTGTGCCCCTAAATTTAGGGATTTTATCATGAGCGGCCGAATAAAAGTTGAAAACTTTTATATACAAATAATCGAAGAAAAGGAACATTTTAATTATGATTTATGACTTTAAAAAACATAAACTGAGGATGCAGCATTCCAATCTACTTTTTGTGTATATTTAAGATAGTAATATGGAATAGTGTGTCCTGTAGAACCTCGTACAATTATATTCGACATAAAATATAATCCAGCTATTACATCTGGCCCAGGTATAAATGAGGCTATCCCCATTAGTAAATCTGTTTCATTATCCAGATTCAACCCGTTTTGATATATATTTATAGCTGCAGATCCTACAGCGAGTCCTCCGAGAAGATTACTGCCAACTTCAATAATAGGCAGTTCTCTCAAATCTAAAATTTGAGCTCTACCTGGTCCAAATGCATTTCCTATTCTCTGAGCAGCATTTATATGTCCTTCAAGTAGATTCAAGCTAAAACCCACTGAACCTGCGATATTGGCAAGGATATCATTAGGAGAATAACTATTATTCAAGCTCTGAGCTCCATTACTTAATTCATTCAAACTTTCCTGCACCTCATTGTAAATAGTACTTCTCGCCGCATTCCACGAAGATTGACTTCCCTGCACAATACTTACACCCTGCAAAGGATAAATACCAGTCTGGGCATAGAATGAGGCTGCCGCAGCATTATAATTGGCAGCAAAACCATGGGTTCCCCATCCTCCGAAAGCATTCATCTGGTCCGCTCCTGCATAAAAGCCATCTATATCAGAACCAAAATAATCAGAGATGCCACCGCCTCCACCACCATCTGCAGTCCATGTTCCCCCATACGCACTGTTTCCCAGCTTGTCAATAATATGCTGGAAATACGCTTCCGTTATGCCTCCGCTCGGGTCTTCAAACATCAATGGGTTATCTATCGCATAACTATAAGGACTGAGCATATCCGAAGGCATGGGGTCTATATTATGAAACATGCCTATCTGCGGATCATAGTTCCTATACGGCGTAGCATACCAATCTAATCCGGTACCATCACTAAATTCTTCGTGCTGCAGCCCGGAGCCGTCATTAAACAGTTGCCTGTTTTCCGGCATCAGGGCTGCCATGTCGCTGATGCCTGCCATGTTCAACCCGTAGGGGTAGAAATTATTCTCTTGTAATATCGGTCCCCGGTTGTGGTGTATCACGAGATTATCGAAATAAACTTTTTGTGCTGATTCATTGCTCACGTAGATGTAAATATAGCCATCTTTTTGAATTATCTGTTCAGGGGCTACCAAAGGCTGTGCCTGCTCACTTCCGGTAATGACGGGTACCTGCACTACACCGGAGTTAGCGCCGTTCATGTTTAGCTGGTTGTCAAAGGCTACCCAGTTTAAAAACGCTTTGGGAGCAGATGTATTATATATACTGTCTTCCTGATGGGTAAAGAACTGTGGCAAGTCACCACTTAACACGGTATTGGGATTATTATCTGTAGTGTTATAAAGGCTGTGGCTATTGGAAATTACGCCTCCTGTCAATGCATTGAGCAAATCGTTTAATAAATTAGAAGCACCCGAAGGGGGCGGTTCTACAGTGCCTTGGTACCACGCGTAAGTGCCTATGGTTATCGTATCTCCTGCCATCACTTTTAATACTATCGAAGGACCTACCCTGGGCTGTGAATCGTTGCCTGCACTACCATCTAATTGGGACACATCTTTATTATTAGCATCGTTGTCAAATCCCGGAGTAGGCTTTGCCACCGTTGTGCTGCTGATGTTATCAAATAATTGATTTTCCACCGTGGCATTCTGCGGTTCCATCGTAGCCGCATAAGTATCTTCTTTGGTTTGCTCGGTCAACACCACCCGGATATTTCCTAAATGATCTTTTTCAAAATAATCATACACATAGGAAACCGGTATCGTGCTGTCCGCCGGTATATATCTTACCCTGCCTTCTTCTGTGGGGAAGAACTGTAAAGTGTCGGCGCCCGCCTGGCCTTCCCCGGAGGTGGAAGAAGACAAATACTCAAAGCCGTCAATGTAATCTGTAGTGGTTGTCCTTGCAGGTGAAACCGTATTATCTGTTACAATCTTTTGTAGCTTGTCACCCGTCGCGTCATATACAAACTGTATGAGGCCCCCTCCGGCTCCCCCAGAAGGGGGAGAGAACGTAATACTGTCCGGCAGGTTCAGATAGTTGTAATGGATGTTGGTAATATTTTTATTGAGGTCTTCCGTCAGGTTACCGTTACCGTCATAGCTGTAATCGGCAGTACCTGCGGAATTAGTGCCGTCATGGAAATCCCCAAGGCCCCCTCCGGCTTTTCCGCCAACTGGCGGAGGAGGGATGGTATCCGTTACACTGAACAACTGGTTGGAATTGGCATTGTACGTATAATTTAGTTCATCAATGGCGGCGGAGTTGTTTACCTTTAATCCCATTTGCTTCATGGATTGTATATTACCATTGGCATCATAGGTAAGGTTGCTTACGCTGAAGTCAATGTTACCACTGCCCAGCGTATTATTCCACGTGCCGCTATTGTCCTGTGTAAAGTCCGCCTTAGCGATTCTGTTGGCATTATCATAAGTGAAGCCATAGGCTCTTTCATACCCATCTCCTGCCTCCTTCCATTTTTCACCGGCTATATTGCCGTTTACCTGGGGCTGGTTGAAGCCGTAATCGTAATCTAATTCAGTCCCAAAATAGGCCCTCTCCTGGCCTCCCCCGGAGGGGGAGGAAGCATTGACATAAGCTTTGTTAATACCGGAGAGCCAGCCACGGATGTTATAATCATAATGCAGAGTATCAAGGGCCGCCCCCAGCGTTTTCTTCATTAGTTGCCCAAGCTCATTATAAGCATAGGTAGCAATCGTTCTTTTTGTGGTAGCATCGTCATTGATGGTCTTGGTAACAGTTAGCAACCGCCCGGCGGCATCATAGTGGTTTTCCGTCAGCACCCTTGTCTCCGGTGTTATTGTACTCTCATTGTTGTGGTTTACTACATAGCTGCTCACCAGCTTGCCCGAAAAGTCATATTCGTTCGTGACCACATCCATGCCACCTGTGATGTTCCCTGAAATGGTTTGCAGTATTCTTCCTTTATCATCATAATAGGTCGTGGTGGTCAGCCATTTTACCGGATTGCTGTTCACCACCCTCACGCAGGTACCGGTGACCCGTCCAGTAACCCTGAGGCTATAATTATCCGGGGTTTCTGGATAAAGATTACCGCCGTCAGTCGTTTTAGCTAAATAGCTGCTTTGGAAAGCCTGGTGGCCACTCCAGGAGTAATCATCATAGTAAGTATAAGTCAGCGGAGTGACTTCCGATGTATCTATAGGGGGTACCGGGTTGGTGGCGTCAGCAGGTAACAGGATACCACTGCTTTCAATAGCATCAGGGTCTATGTCGGTAGAAAAATTATCATCGGTCCCACTGGTAAAGCCTGGTAAGAAGGTGATGCTGCTGCGCGCTGTATAAAGGGCCGGGGCATTGCCGCTGCGGCTGTTCACACTTAAAACTGCTGGAGCGGGGATGTTGTATGTAATGGCGGAGGTATTACCGGTTGTCCCGTCCATCAGGGTTTGCAGGGATTGCCTGGTGGCATTGCCGTTGGTATATATCCCCGTTTCTACCGGCCGGTTCAATGCATCATAATAAGTGACCTGCCATTGGTGATTTTCCCGTTCTACCGAGTCCTGGCTGAAGACCGGCCGATCCCTTTGATCATAGACCAGCTCTTCTTCTCCTGAACCAGGTATTTTTTTGAGGATCATTCGTCTTCTGTCATCATATTCGTATTGGAAACAGAGGCTGCCGGCTATCGCCTGGATCATTATCCAGTTGTGGCTCATAAGGTAATTCACTGCCTTGGGCGGGATGACAAAGCGCAGGTTACCCAGATCGTCATACACATAGTAAGTACACAGCCAGCCTGTATGAGACAACTGCAACGTATCGGAAATTTCTACTTTTTTAAGGATTACCTGCCCGAGAGCATTTTTGCAAACAATGACTTCATGACCGTTTTCCCCGGTGGCAACCTCTTCCATGATAGTGCCGGGTTGATATACACCAATCACCCGGGGCAGGCTGTCGGCAGCGGCTATATACCATTGGTTAATATCCTCCTCCTGGCCGTTGATACGTTGAATCTGCACCATACCCCTGTTACTTCCTGTCCAGCTATTACCCGGAGCCGTCGTTTTCAGCGGATGATCTGAAGGAGAAGATTCAAAAGTAGTTTGGGAGTAATAAAATCCTTCCGTATTATTAAATAAGCTGTCATAAAAAGCAGGTTGCCGGGTAGTTGCATCCATACGAAAATTCCCACTGCCTTGTGAGTCGCTGTAAGGAAGATAATGATATATCTCACGGCCAAAAGCATCATAAAAATGAGTAAAGATCAAATCATGCTGATCTGGGGTTACCTGCCTGGTGACGGTTTGCAGTAATCTGCCAAGCCCATCATAATAATCTGTGGACTGCCTTACTTCATCATCCCCCGTCACAGCATTGGCAGTAGCAGTATCTGTGATACCAGGTTCGGTGAAAGTACGGGTCTGAAGGTAATTCATATTATCAGGAGTAATGCCGTAATAAGCAGGCATAGGAACTGCTGTCTGAGAAGCAGATTCAGTGGAGTTATCAGGCGAAATAATACCTCCTGCCGGGATCATATTGATTTTTACCCGGACTATATTAGAATATTTTACTTCATCCCCTGCCATGATCTTTCTTCTGAAGAACAACATTTGGGTAATGTTATTGACAGAGGGGCTGGATAGATTACTCCAATGTATTTGATCGGTGGATTCCTGCCACCAATAGGTATAATGGATGTTTCCACCCTGAGCAGGCATTACACTGGCAAGAGTTGCCGATTGCCCGCTATTGATGATGACAGGCGACACGCTAATGATACCCGGAGAGAGTTGAACTTCTACCAGAGCAGTATCCGAATAGGCTGTTAACGAATCAAAGGTGACCATTCTTCTATAATAAGCAGTATTATCCATCGTGGTGGGTATATAATTCTGCCCGGTTGAGCCGCTGACGGATGAGAAATTAACACCGTCGAACGACTGCTGCCATTGATAGTGATAAGTTCCGGTTCCACAGTCTGAGCAACTGGCTGCACTGCAGTTAATGGTATCGGGGGATGTATTATAAAGGATGATTTGCTCCAGGTTAGCAATGCTCCCCCCCGACAGCATTGTGGTGGGAGTGATCGTAACGGTAGCGGCGGTTGAATATACTGTATAATCAAAGGACATGACTTCAACTCTATAATAAGTAATGGTATTGGGTTGTAGTCCTGAAGGTGTATAATTACTATTGGTTGCACCACTAATATCCTCCCAACTGGAATCATCACCTGAAATTTGCCACTGATAGCTGTAAAGGTCATCCCCTCCGCTGGGTTGACTGGCTGTCAAGGGTGAAATATAGTCACCGTAAGGGACAGTTTGGTTGTTGGGGGATACGGTCATATTATTGAATAGTTTAGGCACCACGGTAATATTTAGCGTAGTAGAATTACCGCATGCGCTGACGGATATACTTGCATTTGTATTGCCGAATGCGACAGCCGCCGAAGGCGGTTGATTGATCGATCCCATCGGGCTCATTGTTCCACTGTTCAAAGCCTTGGCTGAATCCTTTGAGGGAGAAGTAGCATTAGATTTTATTAATGCATCCAGGCAAACTCCACCGGGTGTTACGGTAGCACCTCCTGAAGCAGACCATTGATAGATATTACCCGTACTATTGGCACAGGAAGATGTTGCAGTATAACAATGTGTGCTTCCTGCATCCACCATGGAAGGCCCCTGAATAGCCACTTGCCCCTCTACAGTATGAGAAAAAATGACTATAAATAGAATGCTTTCAAGAGAACATAATAGTTTTTTCATTCGTATTTTAATTATTCAAACCAGTGAAATTATTTATTGCTGATTATGATACTTGATAGTTTTTATAATATTGCCTTGTTGGTCTTTTATAATGTTTAACTCATTAAATCCATTATACCCGAAATAGGTAATAGTGTTATCAGCATCGCATTTAGAAGAAATGCCAATCCCCGGATAGTAGGTATAGGTCGTCATGGCGGCATCTGTTGGGTAAAGGCGCAGTTCATCTATGATGCTGCTTCCGGATAGTTGAATGCTATGGCTATTGTTCAGGGTTACTTTATATTTAAAAAATTTCCAGGAAGTGCCGTCCGTCTCCCCGTTAATTATCTCAGAAACATCTCCTCCTGTAATACTTACGTTTGTTCCCGTACTCCAATAGGTAACATAATATGTTCCGGCAGGCAGCGTGTCGCTCGAAATCATTCCCGCAGAAAGTGCATACTCATAAATCCCCGTTTTACCTCCTGCAGAAGGAACTCCATTGTACGACCAGTTACCCTTATCTGATGTCTCAAAACTGCTGTAAGCGACCTGGTTCGACGCAGCATTATGAACGATGGCTATAGGATAAGCATCATTATATCCCCAGATATAGCTTACGGGAGCACCGTTATCTTTATACTGTTGTACCATCAATCCTTCCTGGTTATACACATCATGCATGGAAGCATGGTAATGGCTATCGCTGATCAGCGTATTATAAAGATTCCCGGTTTTTGTCTCGTTGTCCGGCTTACTTAAGGGAGAATCTATATACAGTTGATAGGTCTCTTGGGGAAAAAAGACAGAAGGATCATAACTAATAAGAGTTCCGCTGATAAGAGAAGAATCCGGACCGCTTTTTTTAAGCCAGGTTTGATGCTCTATTATCTTGTTTAGCACGTGATTATACACCATATCTCCTGTAATCGTATTGATGTAATCCTCAGGATACTTAAATTTTTCTATGGTTTCACTTCCATCGGCCAGTTGTTCTTCTAATTCAGATAAATTCTTAGTTCCCGGGTTATAATGAAATATCTTCTCTGAGGATATTGAATTACCCGCATGATCATAGAATGTCACCTTCGACGATTCCTGATATTTCCAAAATGAGGGAAAGGAGTCTATTCTGAGACCGAACACAGGATCCTGGCCGCTCATTTCACTTATAAGAAATATTCTCAGCCCTATAAACATAGTATCTATGTCATATTGAAAGGTATCAGAGGTAACCTTTTGCGGGGTAAACGCAGCGGTTACAGAATCATAATAATAGTCAATTTGTTTTGTTAAACTTACTCCCCCATATAAATAAGAAGGGGTATTAAAATAGTAATCCGTTTTATGTACTTCCTTGTTGGAAGAGTCCCTCTCTGTCACTTCTCTGTAATAAAAAGGATTGGATATAATGCTTCCATAAGAACCGTTATTATCCGCTTGATAAATATTATATTCGCAGGAATTATTCACATAGGGAAAAGAATAATAAATGGGCGGGTAGCGAAGAAACCCCGAGGAGCGTCCGCTGTCATCCTGGTAAAAAAACTGTCTTTCAAGGGACGGATGGCTGTAATCAAAAGCATAATTTGTGATCGCACTGATACGAATACCCGGCCCCGGATCAGATTGTCCGTTATAATAGGTATTCTGTGCATAAGTCAATATAGTCTTTCCCGCCGTTGGATAAATTATGGTATCTAACGCTCCATAAGAGCAGTATTGCAGGTCAGGCGTCCGGTTGCCATGCCCGAAATTCAAGGTATCAGACGGGAACAGATCAATATTGGTGTCGGCTCCATTATAATAACCCCAATGATCTATGCCTTTTGTCCCTTTTGAAGGAAAAGATCCGTATTCATGAACGTAATTAAACGCATATATTTTATCAGGGTTTATGCCATTCGGGTCAATGATCCTGAATTGTTTCAGCTTAAGACGCCTGTAAATAGTGTCTGCCTGATTTTCCATGCCAAAATAATCATAGTCAAATACATAGGAATGAATGATTTTCCCGGTTATTTTATCTGTAACATCCATCCTGCTTAACTCAGGATAATTTCCGTTAATATCCGTTCTGCTTCCTACTGTAAAAGAAATGTGTATGTTCCTGCTATCTATGGATTGTAGAATGGCCGTTTGAATGGATGGGCTGGGAGAATAATTATCTGTCAATCCGGTTTGAGAACATCCACCGCCTGTTACCAGTTGTGAATAATTCTCCGTATAGGTATCAGCATATTCACTCCAATAATAAGTGCCCGCCGGTGAATAGTGCAGTTGTATAGTATCTTTTTTATCCGCAGAAATAATTTGTGTCAGGAACCAGGAGGATACATAGTTTATAATATGGGGTTGGTCTTTCTCAAATACGTATTGGGTAGTCGTCTCTTTGGCATCAAACTCATAGGTGGTACCATCCCCGCTGATAATATCGACATAATCATCCCCAGGTGCTTTAAAGATGCTGTCTTTATTCAAAGGATATAAATAAGCCTTCCCTTTATACCAGATAAATTTACCATTATGAGCATTGGCCTGATAAGAAAAAATATCCGGAGCTAAGTCATAAACACCACTATCAGCGGGCTCAAAGAAGGATAAGTTTTCCACCAGATCATCTTGGGGTAGATAATCAGCAATGTTATATTGATCATAATTAAACCCACTGTCTCTCGTTCCGTCAACCTGGCCCTGCATAATGCGGGTAACTACTCCCCCTGCAAATAAAGACCAGCCCATTCCTACCCATCCGGCATCTTCTCTGGGTTTTAATCCATTATAGTTATATATCAGGGATATGGGTAAAGAGAGTGAACCGCATTTTATGGTATAAACAGGTATGCTTACCTGAGGGATTCCTGTATATAAAGCAACCGGAATTTGGCCAAATTTGTCAATACTTTCCGCATCGGGGGATGGAGGAACACTACTACCTTCAAAAGCTGGTATGGGATAATCACTTCCGCTGCCTTGGGAATGCGCCTTTGTGTTCGCGATCAGAATTGATAATCCTAATATAAAAAATGTTGGAATGATTCCTTTTATTCTTTTCATTGACCAATAGTTTTTCTTGATAATGATTTATTTTTTCGCTTTTAATTCCTCTACTTCCTTTTGTAATTTGACTATATATAAAGTCAGCTCCTCTATCTTTTTCAATAATGCCGTCTCCGTGGCTCCCATATTCATTCCGTTATTCTGCATCTCCTTTGCCGAAGGTATTCCCGGAAGGTGATGATGCGCTTTGATATATTCACTCAAGGAATTTATGGAAGGCAAATGATACGTAGGATCAAACACATAATCCGCCCCCGTAGCATTGACCGTTACCTGGTTGGCACGGATATTTCCATTCACGTCTAATTTGTAAGAGGTGTTTGTTTGGGAGGTTTTGCCGATGAGGACATTACCTGCATTTGTACTGTATATAGTCGAACCAGTTGTTGTCCATTGGGGAGGCTGACCTCTTATTAAATCTGCATCTAATCCACTACCGGCACCATCATCAGCACTGTTCCATAACTGAAACCAGGAAGTATAACCGCTGGATGACAGAAACCGATACCATATATGCGGGGTAACTAACCCGTCTGGAGTTGTGTAGTCAAAATAAAGTTGTCCGATTGTATTGCTCCAATAGCCAACCATATTTAACAATAGTCCATGGCCTGTCGCCGGCAGATAAGAATCGGGTGAATTAGTACACTGATAGAATCCTGATTTCGTTATAGATCCTGGGTCGCCTCCAAATTCGGTAGTTCCGGTATTTGACGGGCTATCCCCAAAGATGACGTTGGGTTTTGCAGCAGTCCATACCGGATCTGTTTCGCCGGATTGTGCAAACAAGTACAAAGAAATGTTCATACCAATGAATAGAAGAATGATAAATTTAATTAGCCTCATTTTGTGTTACTTCATTTTGTGTTTTTTTAATTGTTTTACCTCTTTTTCCAAAGCCATTTGCGTCTGTTTGAATTCTTTCATTGCATCTTGCAGTTCTTCGTTTTGATTTCTCAGTTCATTAATGCTTTTCTCTGCCTGAATGAGATACAAAGTCAGCTCTTCGATCTTCTGCATTTGTTTTTGTTCCATATTCCCCAAATTCAGTCCTTTACTTTCTATTTGCTTAGCTGAAGGAATGCCCGGTAGATGATGCTCTACTTTTATATATTTAGCCGTAGTTGAGAGCGCTGGCAGTATATATCTTCTATCAAATACAAAATCTGGCCAGCCGGTTTGAGTTACTTTTACTTCAGTGGCAGTGATGGTTCCGTTGACAGCAAGTTTGGATTGAGGAGAAGCAGTACCGATACCAACACTACCATTCGGTGTGATACGCATCGCTTCAGTAGTAGTTCCGGAATTACTTGTAGAAGTCAGAAATGCCAATCCAAGGCCATCTATTGCATCGTTGCCTCTGACCATCTGAATATCTGCATAATTAGCCCCATACCAGGAAAACCTTAGCCCACCAATTGGGCTATTCACCAGGTCGGTTGCAGAAGAGAATATTGATAAGCTTTTAGGATCTCCATTGCTATAATCTACAGTTAACTTCCCAGAAGGCGAAGTAGTACCAATGCCTACATTTCCATTTTGCAACAAAACCAGATTGGGAGAAGCACCATTTTGATTGGATAAGAAGCCTAATGATTTGCTATTCCCTTCTAACTGTATAGAATAATATTCCGTGCCTATTGCCCCAACATTTGCTCCATCTGCCGCCTGATTTACGTTGAAAACTATACTGTTTCTCGCTCCAGATCCAAATGCCCACGCATCATTTGAGTTTGTTAACCTTCCTGTAAGAATAAGATTCGTTCTTCCATAAGAGGTATTATCATTAGTTAAGTAAATCACATTTGAACCATCAAATCCTGCAGAAGAATTCATAACCTGTAACGCTCCCTGAGGGGTCGCTGTTCCAATTCCTACGTTTCCGGAAGAAGGGAAAGTATTAGTTTGCCCAAAACAATAATTGGCTGTAATTAGAATACCAAATATTAAAGATACTTTTCTCATTTCGAATTGTTTTTCAATTGTTCAACTTCATTTTTTAATTCAGACAATTCTTCCTCAAGCTGCCTTATTTTTTTATCCGCATTGATTTGATACAGCGTCAATTCCTCGATCTTCTGCATTTGCTTCTTTTCCATCTCTCCCAGATTTAATCCTTTACTTTCCATTTGCTTAGCAGAAGGAATGCCTGGCAGATGATGATTTGCGTTAATGAATGTTTCCGTTTTTGAAAGTGAGGGTAAATGATAAGATGGATTAAATACAAAATCTGACCAGCCGGTTTGAGTCACTTTAACTTGTGTGGCCGTGATAGTCCCGTTAACAGCGAGCTTGGATTGAGGAGTGGTGGTGCCCATGCCTACATTGCCACTTTGTGTAATACGCATTGCTTCAGTTGTGGTTCCTGAGTTGCTTGAAGATGTCATAAACGCTAAACCCAAACCATCA
>SCQV01000386.1 GCA_004299085.1 Chitinophagaceae bacterium
ACGAATACCGAAATGAATAGTTTTATCGTCAGATAATTTGTTATCAATGGTAAATTTTAAATGAAGTGAATACAAATTAGGTTTCCCAAGATCATGTACCCACCAAAATTTAGGATGATCCATACTCAGTTGGTGGAATTGAGCCGGAGTAAAAACGACTTCTCTTGCTTCGCCAGCTTTGAGCATGATATTTTTCGAAAAACGGATATTGCTTCTATGTTCGGTGATGAAACCGGTTAATTTTCCTTGAACCGGATTTGGAGAATAATTATGAACAACTGTACTTATAGTTAAATCTGCGTCATCAAGAGTGGCTGTATCTACTTTTGTTTGAATGAAGGGTCGGTCAATCGTCACCGGTCCGGAAATCAGCAGATGAACGGGACGCCACAAACCCATATTATGATCAGGAGGTACCGGATTCCAATCCGCAAAGCCCGGGGCTAAATCGCCTGGCCAGGGCCTGCTTACTTCTACTGCAAGCACGTTCACTCCTGATTTTACATAAGGAGTTACATTGAGCGTGAACTGTCGGAAACTTCCGTTCAGCGTGTCAGCAGAAGCAATTTTATGCCCATTCAACCAAATATCTGCGCGGTAATTGATACCATCAAACTGCAGACGAACAATTTGCCGTGCAGATTCTTTAGGCAGCGTAAAAGTGGTACGGTACCACCAGGGAACGTTAAATTTATACAATGGTATTTTGGTCAAATTCCGGTCAAAATGAAGATCCTTATTTGCAGGAATTTCGTCCTGATCATCGTCTGTATAAATTTCTTTATATGCCTTGTTTTTAACTAAAGCTGCCAATACGGTTGTAGGCACTTCAACCGGATACCAGCCGTTTGGTTGAAAGGTAGCGGTAGAAATTTGATGCCCTCCCTCCTGAAGCAGTTCTACCGAATGAATCATCCAGTTATTAGTTAGCTTTTCATCTTTTATATTCCAGTTGCCCGATTGACTATATGCCGGCACGAGAGAAATAGCCATAAGCAAGCAAAGAAGCGGAATAGGAACTATTTTTCTAAAAGTTCTGAATGATCTTAACATCAGAAATTAATTTAGCTTGATTTAAAAATGACTTCAAAAAGTTATTGATTCTCAGGAATATAATTTTTTTCTATAGAAAATGATTGACACCGTGATGCTCCTCTAATAATGATTACAAAGAAGCGTTGGCCTGAAAAAACGGCGAGCAGAGCATTGGATTTCGCGCGTTGACGCATCGTTTTTTCTTGATCTTTTGGTTACTTTTCCATCAAGGGAAAAGTAACGGTGATATTTTATTTTAATCGTAATTATTTAGATATATAGTTTAATACAGTTTCAGTTCTACCTTCCAAACTTCAAATCAAACCTATCCCAACTAATGAATAATTTATTTCAATACTTCCAAATACCTCGCCATCCAATAAGGTAACAAATATTCAGCACCACTTAATGCTGTTTTTCCACCGTCTCCACCATCTAACCGGAATTCGTTAGCATTATAACGATGCACCGGCCTTTCAGCGGGAGAAATCACTTCCTTCGTATATTGGTTCCTGAAATTGGGTTTTAAGAAATCCAAATCTTTCCGGTTAGAGTTTTTTATAGTCCAATCAATAAGGTCCATGGGATATTCCCGCAGATACCAACGGACTGCAGATTTATCACAGATTCCCTCTGTTCCTAAAGTTATCAGATTCCATACTGGGTTTTTTTCAGGGCTTTCTATTTTCCAGTAGGTTTTAATAGCTTCTCCAAATTTTTTCTGTAAATCTTTATTAAAAGCATAATGATACAATACCCAATAGCTCAAAAATTCCATTTCATCATCCGAATGATTCCACGGGCCCATTCCCATGTCGTGGCCTTTATAAATATATCCGGGCGTGGGTTTAATATTGTAAGGACTTATCATGATATTATCCAGATAACCATTTTTATACATCAGCTTCAATGCTTCGTTTTTATATTCTGCTTTCCCGGTAAGCGCATATCCCAATTCTAATCCGGCGATAATATCTGTACTCCCTAATTTTCTATCACTAATAGTTTTAGGATACCAGTTGATATAATCAGGATTCCATCTTCCCCAAAGTGTAGGCTCTCCGTTGACATCCACAAAATTCAAATGGTGTTTGAGAATATGAGTAAGTATTGCATCTATAAAATCTGCCACACGTTTTTTCTCATCTTTTGTTTTGGCGACAAATTCATTCATCACTGCGGCAACAAAAATATGTCCCACGAATTCGTCGCTACTGGTGGTACCCTTCCATTGCCATCCTGAATCGGGTGAAGGCCGCCATGCTTCAGGATCGAAAACCTGTACGCCGGTATGGGAAAAACTTCGTGCCGGAAATCCTTTCAATGAAGTTATGGAAAGTAACCTTTCATAAGCGGCGAATGATTCCCAGCAATATCTTCTTGCCTGCGGACTTTTGGTAACTGCATACCGGAATGCCTGGCTGCCGAGATAAAATGAAGTCCATAGTCCATCATTGTCTGTGTCAATCATTTCTGCCGTAGCAAGGTCACCGGGTGTTTTCATCCTCACTTCAGCCAGCAATCCGTAACGGATATGCTTTTCTCTCACAATCCGTTCAAAATGTTTTGCTTTTTGTAAATAAGTAATGTGTGTAAATTTTATTTCGTTTAATCCTGTTGACGTCAATAAAAAAATGTTTCCTTCCGGATCCGTAGCCATACTGATAACGCTGTCTTCATTCAGCCAGCGCTTGGAAGCATAATAACGGAAACCGTCCTTTTTCTTTTTCATAAAAGCACCTTCGCCGGTTCCTGCCCAAAGTTTTCCATTTGACATCATTAATTCCCCAATATTTTGAATAGGAATTTTAGTTTGCAAAGAAAGGCTGGTATCACCTGTATTAATATTAATTCCATAATACCCGTCTTCTGTTCCTAATAAGATTTCATTATTTCTAAAAGCAAAAGTGTTTAATCCCGTTCCTTTACCGATAAGATCCAATTTGTAATCTTTCAGTTTATAAACGCCATCAGGATATAATATGTAAAAAGTATTCTTGAACGACCGGATAGAAATAGCTGTTTGACCAGGAGGAATAACCGGATGTAATTTACTATCTTCAAAAAGTGCCATTACGCCATTTCCCGCTAACAATACACTTGAGTCAGCAGCTACGGCAATTTTATTAAATTTCCCTGCGGGTAAGTCTCCGAAAGGTATTCCCGCATCCGTATTGGATAAAAAATAATGATCAAATAAGTAGTAAAGGTCTCCCGTGCTTTCCTGTACGGTTATATCTACAGGGATTTTATTCGCCAGCGGACGATAAAGTAAATCCTTTACTACCTGATTACCCTGCACCCTGCCTAATCCTTTATCTGTGAGCACACCTATTCTATCGTTAGAATCTATCACTACTTTTTTCAATTTACTTCCCTGCAATTCCGGTGATAAGCTATATTTTATGGATATAGGTTGTACAAAGGGAGTATCCGGCGATTGTGCCTTAATTCCAGTATAATAGGAAACTAAAAATAATAGTGTTATAATCTTTTTCATCATAGACTAACGAATTTTTTCGGTGTTAATAACAACATATTTGATGGATTCACGGTGTTCTTCTGGGGAATAAGAAAAGGTTATATGTAATAACCCATCCGGTGTTTGTATCACAGAAGGATAAGAAAAGTGCCCGTTTTTGGTTGTATCATTTTCAAGCGGCATTTTCCATTTCCATGTTTTTCCTTCATCATCGGACAAATATAGGCTCAGTCTGTAACGTCCGTCATCTTCATCATCTCCGATGAAAGCCCAATCCCCGTTTTTCAAAGCTAATACCTGCACACTCGCTGTGTTAGGTATATTTGTTTTTTGCACGGTAGTCCAGCTTTCTCCTTCATCAGTAGAAATGCTGGTCATGACACGAGCAGGCGCATCGCCGTTATCCCGCATATAAGCCGCAATACTTCCATCTTTTTTTTGAATCAGAGAAGGTTGTACATTGCCACGACCCACAACAGGCAGACTGGGATGCCAGGTTTCCCCGTCGTTATCGGAAATGGCTATTAAGGATAAATTAAATCCATCAGAATATAGTGGAAGCAGGATTTTATCATGGGGCAATAATAACGGATGAATACGGGTTTCCCATCCCAAGCTGCGCTTCCCTTCATCTTTGCTGGCAGCAATGATCATGTCATCATAACCCGGTGCATAAACAGACCATCCGGCAGTATCCTTTGGTAATCGTTTAAATTTGGCTGCAACTTCTTTTGCAAAAGGATCATCTGGTTTTAGCAAAATATTTCCCTGCCAATTCCATTCGGGTGCTCCGGTGTGATCATAGTTTGCAGATGTCTGGTATTTAAGGATGGAATATTCCCAACGATTAGCTTGTACAGCCATCCAGACAAGAAATAATTTTTTATGATGGTTAAGAAACAAGACAGGATTACAGTCAGGAATATCATAAGTATCTGCCATTAAGAAAGGCTTACTCCATTTATTTTCTCCTTTCTTTAGCCTGGCTCCCATTATTTTTACATCATCTGCCTGCCGTTCTCCGCTTCCCTGGAACCAGGCTACTAAAAAATCACCATTGGGTAAATAAACAATGCTGCTTGCATGCACATGCTGTCCCTGAATTGGAAAAATTAATTCACTTTTTACAATAGCATGGGATGTCTGCGCATAAGACCATTGAATCACAAGGAGAAATAGTATTAATAGAATGATTATTTTCTTCATTTACAATAATCTTTTTAATAGCTGACTAAAGTCTATGAACAGGCAGGCAATTACAATAGTCAACTATACTGTAAATATTTTACCACGGTTCATTCGTCCCTTGCAATATCCATTGTTTTGACCATGGACTGTTCGTACCCTGTGCTCCCGAAAAATTAGTTACCTGAAGTTGGCTTAATGCATTGTTGGCATTGGTTGCATTCAGATTCAGTTCTTCACTGGAATATACAAATCTTACCGGTAGCACTTTGCGCTGAGCTTTGGGACCGGCTATAAGATCAGGATATCCTGTTCTCTTCCAGTCGCACCAGGCTTCAGTTGCATTCGTCCAGTTAGCAATCCATTTCTGGGTAATGATTTGCTGTAATGTTCCATTAAATACCACATTGGAATTAGCAATATATTGCGTATAATTATCTCCCACTCCCCAGGTATTTAACGATGCTTTAATGCCTGCATAATAATAAGTTTCCGCATCTGCTCCCACATCCCAGCCTTTTAATGCGGCCTCTGCCAGAATGAAATCAACCTCAGCACAGGAGATGAGCCTTGCTTTCAACAATGGCCCCGATGCTTGCTGATAAATCGTATTCATATAAGAAACATGCGGATTCAAAGAAAATGTTGGGCCGGGTGTTGGATTCAGATTATAGGTGGTAGGATCAGCGGATATGCTGGGTGGAAGGCCTACATAATTTTGACCGGTGTCCACCAGCGTTCCTGCCGGAATAGCAGATGGATGGATGTAACGGATTCCATTGATAATAGTATCGGGAGCTGAGCTCATGGTGGATGTAATCATAATTGGTATTTGAACCTTAGCGGCCCATATTCCTAACCTAGGATCACCATAAGATTCAAGCGTATCTACCAGCGTGGAGCACATTTTTATACGATGAAAATTACTGCCTTGTGTATTATCAAATTGTAAATTTTCAGGCCAGGAATTACTTCCGTTTGTTCCCAGATAGCTCATGGTAGCATCATCATCATCCGTTTTAAAATACTTCCCTTCAGAAACCACTTCCTCAATACCTGCTTTTGCAAAATCCGGATCTTTTACCGAAAGCCTCATATAATATCTTAACCGTAATGAGTTGGCAAATTTGTCCCAGTTAGCGGCATTCCCCTGATAATAAACGTCGGCTCCACCCACATTAGTGGCATTAATTTTTCCAAAAAGCGAATCTGCTTTTGCCAAATCACTTAATATCCCCTTATAAATCGTTTCCTGGTTATCATAAGCAGGCAATAAGTTTGTATTGCCTCCCTGGGATCCGTTCAGCGCTGCTGTATAAGGCGCCGGTCCCCATAAATCAGTAATTAATCCGAAAATAAAAGACTTCATAACCAGGGATACTCCCATAATAAAAGGCCTGTTCTCTTTCTGGGCGAGGTTATACGCTTCCTTATTGTTTATCAGCAGAGAATAATATAGGTCCCAGCTCTGATCTGACCAGTTATAATTTCCATCACCCTGAAAGGCATCCTTTTGGACGTATTGCATTACACTGCCGAATGGATCCCAATAACTAAGCAACAGGTAGTCATTCGCTGTGTTAGTGAGTACGCCTGTCATTAAAAAAGAGGGGTTGGCGCTTTCGGGAGTCGTCCCATTCGGATTAATATTCAGATTGGTAAGTTTATTACATGAAACTAACCCAAGCATTAAAAGTACCAGTGATGCTTTTGCGGTATTTATGATTGTTCTCATGTTAAAATTTTCATTTAAAAGTTAAAAATCAACAGACAGTTTGATCCCAACAGGAATTAAAAACGGATCTACATTATATAATTCAATCCCTTGCTCAAAGCCATTTCCCGAAGGCTCGAATGCGTGCTCCGGATCTATCCCGATTTTTGCCTGAGTCCATAAAATGATATTGCTGCTGAATAAAGAAACAGATGCGCTTTGAAGACTTAAGTGTTTAACTAACTGCAGAGGAAGTTCATAAGCAATGGATATCTCCCTTAATTTAACAAAGGATGCGTTGAAGATGGCAGCCTGTGCGAAGTTCCATGGGTAATCATCTCCATAAAAATCATAGATGGTTCCCGGGCCTCCCAGATTCTCCTGGTACTTCACGAAATTGCCATTGGCATCAGTGATTTCGACAACTCCCGGATTGAATATTCCGTCATTTAAAGTAATGCCGCCTTCTGTAAAAGGTAACCCTCCTAATGCTTTAGTCGGCCCTCCTACAATGTGAATACCGTTCTTAATATATTCATTTGCATGATCTTTTAAGAATTGAGGAAGCTCACTTTGAGACCCATTAAATTTAATGGTAGTATTAAGAAATCGCTGGGAATGTAAGTCAGATTCTATGTAACGATAGGTGGCTGAATAAAACTGTCCTCCGTTTCTCCAACTCAGACTGGCAGACAAAGTAAATCCTTTGAAAGAGAGGGATGTTTGTAAGCCCATGGTAAAATCAGGATTGTAATTACCTATTTTCACCGCATCAGATTGACCGCCGCCATAGTCCTGCCAACTGCCATCGCTGCCTATTATCGGCCAGCCGTAATAAGGTGATTTCGGATCGGTTACTGTAACTAATTTCCTGCCATATATATCCCCTATCGTTTGCCCGATATACGTCATGGCGTATGCTTTTTGATCACTCCAGAATACAAAATTCTGCAACCCTTCTGTTAATCTTGCAATAGTTGTCCTGTTTCTGGAGAAATTGACGTTGATATCCCAATTCCAGGGCGAAGATGGGGATAATGGTGTTATTCCTAACTGCAATCCTATGCCCCTGCTTTTTACTAAGCCTGCATTGATCAGCTTAGTGCCATAACCGGACGAATATGGAATGCTGATATTCAGGATTTGGTTCTTATTGTCAGATTCATAATAAGTACCGGATAACCTGAAACGATTATTCAGGAAAGCCAGGTCAATACCCAACTCGTGAGAAGTTTTTATTTCAGGTTTTAATTGTTCATTCAGAATGGTATTTGGAAGAGAAAGCTGTGTTTGATTTCCCCATGCCCCTTCATTCGTTAACACCGGGCTAAGCTGATAAGGATCGGCGTCCTTTCCGGCCTGCGCTATTCCTCCTCTCAATTTTATCATGGAAACGTAAGAAGGTAGATGTAAAACCTGGTCCATAAGGATGCTTAACGATGCAGAAGGATAAAAATAAGAACGGTTATTTACCGGAAGCGTACTGGACCAATCATTTCTGCCGGACACATCTAAATAAATCATTTCCTTATATCCCAAAGAGGCCATACCGTAGAGGCTGTAAATGGCTTTCTGAGAAGAAAAGTTTGAATAATTTAAAGAGGTGGGTAAAACATTGCTGAGATTATATAATCCCGGTATCACTATGCCGGCGCTATTGGTGCTGACTGCGAGATCGGTTCCATTTTGATACATCAGATTTCCACCTGCAGATGCATGCAAACTGAAATCATTAAAGGTATTTTTATAAGTCAGCAGAAAATCAGTATTCCTTTCATATCTGTAAATATTATCTAATCCAAAAATTCCGTTCTTCTCCTGGGTATAACTTTTGGCCACATGGGTTTCCTGCTGTTCATTATATTCATCCAAACCATACATGGCATTCAAATCCCAATGATCATTAATTTGCCAATCAGCTTTAACATTACCAAATATGCGGTTCCGTTTGAATTTATTGATTGCCTGATAAGCCAGAAACCAGGGATTATCCTGCTGATCAGTGAAATTCCGTTGCTGGATATTCTCTTCGCCCGGCACCCAGTAATTCTTTAAATCCATAATATTAACTGAAGGACTCAAATAAGCCAAAGCACTTAAAGGATTGGTTCCCCGTCCGCCGGCCGGACGATTATTGGAATTGCTTTTTATAAAGCTGAAATCCTCACTGACAGTGATATTTTTCGTTATCTTATAGGAAGATGAGACATCTATATTATTCCTGAAAAGATCAGTATTGGGAATAATTCCTCTGTTATCCAAATTGGTATAAGAAAGCCGGTAACTAATTTTCCCATTTGAATTAGTGAGCGCTACGTTATTGGTGGAAGTGATGCCTGTCTGCATAAAATTCTGCCAGCTATTGGGATACGAAACTAAAGGAGTAGGTACAGGATTACCATTCTGGTCTAAGGGGCTGTTCCATTGCACCGCACTATATCCTTTATTTAACTCCGGCCCGACCCACTCTGTTTCTCCTTCATTTATAGTAAGGGGGCCGCTTCCGGGATGGTTATCGGGAGTATAAGGACGGCTTCCGGGTGCAAAAAGTGAAGTACGGGATGGAAGGAATTTATAAGGGATATTAAACACGGTACTGATGTTTACGGAGACTCCCAGGCCTTTATTGGCCCTTCCTGTTTTGGTAGTGATAAGGACAACACCATTCCCCGCACGCGAGCCATAAAGCGCCGCTGCACTGGGTCCCTTGAGAATGCTGATACTGGCAATATTATTAGGATCAATATCAGAAATGGCATTGCCGTAATCCACCATATTACGATTACCCACACTGCCTACATTATCCAAAGTATTATTGACAGGAACTCCATCTACTACAAATAAAGGCTGATTATCTCCGGTAAGAGAAGTAGCGCCACGGATCACCATACTGACAGAAGAACCTATTCCACCAGTAGAGCTTACTTCAACTCCGGGCACTCTCCCCGCTATGGAAGTCAGGAAGTTCGTATGATTTGCCTTGTTAACGTCACTGCCGGAAAAGCTGCCCACTGAATAACCTAAGGAGCGTTCAGAACGCTTGATACCCAATGCAGTGATCACTACATTGGCTAACTGTTTGGTGCCGGATTCCAATGTAACCTGAATGGTTGAGCGCCCTGATACCTTTACCTCTTTGGTTTCGTACCCGAGGAATCTGAAAATTAGAACGGCATTAGACCCTGATACATTTAGTTTAAAATTCCCCGAAGGGCTTGACGTGGTTCCGTTGGAGGTTCCTTTTTCAACAATGGTGACGCCCGGTAGTGGCCCACCCTGACCGGAAACAGTTCCTTTTACAGAAAAACCCTGGCATAATCCTCTTATCGGCAAACTAATGAAGGTTACCAATAATAAAAGAAGGAAGGCGGGCAATGATCGTTTGTAATGTATAGTTTTTGTTTTCATGGTGAAAATCTTTAACCGATTCACAAAACTATACTTACCTTACACTTTTCTATTCCACTTTATTGATGAATAAATAACTTATTTTGATGTGAGTTCTGATGCGAATAAGAATAGTATGATGATGGAACAAATCAACCGTATAAATAGTCGCTCTTTTTTACTCAATTCGTTTATATGCAATAGCTGGATTGCGCCGATTATGTAAAATAGCTATAACGACTATCTTTTGATCGGCTTCATCAATATAAAAATGAATTGAAAAAGGGGATTTGTCTAAATGAGCAATGCGTACATTTTTATAACGGGCAGCATGCGTGAAAGGCATTTCTCTTAATCGAAATATAGCAGTTTTTATATCCTCCGCAAACTGTTTTTCTAATCCTTTTTTCTGAGAGCGATACCATGTTTTTCCTTCTTTTACATCAAGCCTGGCTTCTTCAAAGTAACCTGTCTCATATTGCATTTTCGTCTTCTTCTTTATTCAGTTCATCCAGTAACTCTTCGATTGGCCTAATTGAAGCAGGGTTCTTTCTAATAGCTTCCAAGCGTTTATTAATCACCTCTTTTTGCCATTCAGGTAAGTCATTATCTATCTCACCAATATCAGGATATTTGTTTTTTATGCGTTTCCAATCTTCTATCGGTATTTGCACTGCAATAGGCTTGCCGCTATTATCTGATACATAATTTAAGGACATGATGCAATTATTTGATTATAAAGTTAGCTAAAAATATCCGGACATTCCACTTATATCGTACTTCAAAAAATGATACAACTCATTAAAGAAGTAATATCCGATTTTAGCTTTTGCCGGATAATCTGACAGTTAAAACGAGTCTTATAAATGATTCATCTTTCGTGTTTTTAATATCACATAAATTATACATCATAATATAATGATTGTAATATAGTTATATGCTTTACTTCGTACATTTAATATTATTTTCTCCAATGAAAAAATTCGAATATTTGCCATGTAGAATTAAATAATTGCCATAAAGAATGTTATTATGTTGGCCATATTTCAAGAATATAATGCAATAAAGGATAACATTGCGAGTACTTTAAAGGCATCGGGTTACCGAAATGAATACGTAGCCAGGAAGATAGGGTTGTCACCCGCAAATTTTGCCACTAAAAAACAGCGCGGTAATTGGACAGAAAAAGAACTGGAAAAGATTGTTGAAGTAATTACCGAACCAAACGAAGATGCGGAAGATGCCATCATGGTAGAGATTATGCGTTCGAGAAAGGATGATGAGACAATTTCTTACGACGAATACAAAAAAGAGATTGCCCGGTGGAAGTAATTGTCACGAAAACTTATTTAAAAGACCTGCGCAAAGTTCCCTGGCATGTATTCAGTGCGGCAGATGCGGCATTAGAGAGATTGAAAGATGCGGCAAATCTTCAATCTTCGGGACTGGATTATCAAAAATACCAAGGCTCGAAAAAGGGCGAAAATTATCATCGAATCAGGGTTGGAGATCGGAGAATTGGAGCAGAATTAAAGCATCCGCAAATTATTGTTATTACCATTCTTTCCAGAGGTTAGATTTATAAGAAGTTCCCACCTAATTAATACGTTATAAAGTTTAAAAAATATCAATCGGATTAGGCATTGATTGTTTCCTGTTTTTACCGTCGCAGTGAAGCAGGTTCTTGGCATTAGCAGAAGTAAACTAAAAACATAATTATTCAAAAATCTAATATTCGGATACGGTTTTTTATTCATTCTTTTCACTTAAACACGTGACTCGTATCCGTCATAAATACCCGGGTGCAAACCTGATATTCTCCTCCTTTGGGATCCTGATAAGTTAAGGCTACATAAAATGCATGATAGCCCGTTTTGGGGAAGCTTTCATTAACTATCATCTTAGATACATGACTTAGATTCAAATCTCTGCTGTAAAAAGTATCATTCCTGAAATCCATATCCTTTGAGTTCGCATACCAGACTTTTGCACCCAATAGAATATCTTTGGAAGTATTCACCATGATCTTTGCCTTTTGATGGTTCTCTTTTATTTTCCATGTGCATTGGGGATATTTCCCATGATCCAATGTAATGCCTACGAAAGCGCTCAATGCCGGAAATGCCGTCACACCATCATTCAATCCATGACCGGCATTCGGCGTATAATTAATCAGATTAATACCGGGGATTTCCGGTAAATAATTTTTCACATTATCAATCACCCAATAAGGATCATTGGTTCCCATAAACAACATTTTAGGCATCGTCAGCTTTTTCCTGTAAGAATATGGATCTATCATATCTATCAATGCTTTGCCGCTTGATGAGGTAAGCCCTTTTACAATACCCAGTTTGACATAATCCTCAATCTCTACGCCATAACCCCCATAAGCTTTCATTTGATGCTCCAGGTTCACCGGCATATTTAATATATCAATAACCATCGGCCCGATAGCCACTACCCGTGGATCGCTGGCGCCGGTAAGCCAAGTGGTCCAGCCACGTTTGGAAGCGCCGGAAATAATAAAACGATTAATGGTATGGTCTAAATGATGTTGTGAAAAATATTGCACCGCATCCATGGCGCGGACGGCGCTTTTTACCATAGGGAAAAGCAGCGGCCAGGTATAATTGGCAGTGTCTTCCTGATAGCGATGTAATGTGTAAGAAATGATTTGATCTTCCACTAAGCTGTCATAAAGCGGCTCATTGGGCACCTGGTGAATGATGGCGACTATGGCATTATTTTTTTCAGCCAGACGGATCATCGCTTTGGTGAGGCCATTGTTCGGTTTAGTCCAATTGGGTATCTCCGTTTCTTTGTTATTATGGCCACCGGTAATAAATAACAGCGCACCATCATAGTTATCTTCTTTAGGAGCCAGGATCGTCAACTGATGTTCCCAGATATATTGATGCCAGTGTTGCGAAGTCAGTAAAAGATCATAGCCTTTTACAGAACCTAATTCGAAAGAATCTTTAATAATCCAATGATAGGAGGTATCTCCATTGTGTAAATAATGCTCAAGCGCATTGGAAGGATTGGTGGCTTGTTGCGCAAATGAAACTTGGACAACAAGGGCAAATGAAAAGAGTAGCACTAAATTTTTAAAGATTATTTTCTTGACTTTCATGGTATGACTTTTATTTGTGAAATTAAGTAATATGTAGCTTTTTCTATTTTTATTTACCATCCTCCACTCACTATTTTTTACCGCTGCTTCCCACTCCTGCCTCCTGCCACGATTCTTCCGTCCCGTGTAATATTCACATTTTGACCGTATGTTGTTATTTTTCCGGGCCGTTCCAAAAGCTGGGTATGGCGTCACTTCCGGCTTATCGGCTATATCTCCTTCATTTACACTGTTCAGATTTTGTTCATCTTTGAAATAATAAAACCGGATGGGTAATTCCGGGGCTAAAATTTGATTTTGCACGCTATGAATTTGAGGATATCCTGTTCTTCTGAAATCAAATGAGGCTTGTATATCATCCGATCAGTCGGCGATCTATTTCTGAATCATGATTTGCTTTTGCGTATTGCCAAAAGCTACTTTCGGCCACTGGACTTTTCCGAATCATGATGGAAGCTAGAATTTGAAATACGTCCGGATTAACACGATTTTTGTTAATTAGAAAAATCTAATTACTTTTAGCTACTCAAAAAGCCATCATGAAACCGGATTTTCAATATCCCCTGCCTGAATCTGAAAAATCATTCAGGGTATTTTACAAAACTCAGGATAAGCAAAATGCTCCATTGCACTATCATCCGGATTATGAAATGAATTTTGTTATCAAAGGGAATGGGCGGCGCTTTGTTGGAAGTACTATTGAAAATTTCGAAGCCGGAGATCTTATTATGCTGGCGCCTAATATTCCCCATCGCTGGAATAACACGAGTAATTCTCATCATTCATATTCTTCCTTAGTGATTCAATGGAAAGAAGATTTTTTAGGGAAAGCATGGCAATCTACACCGGAATTTAGGCCTATCCGCCGGTTATTTGATTTATCCAATAAAGGAATTAAATTTGACCATAATGTGGCCAATGAAATCAAAAGAAGCCAGACAGATTTATTGAAGCTTCCTCCTTTTCAGAAACTCCTCCTTTTTCTTCAATTATTAGATGATATGGCAAAAACTACTGAGTTCAGGATACTTTCTGAAGATCAGTTTCCTTTTAAAGATGATTTGCCAAACAGCCGTATGAATAAGATACTTCAATTTATTAAAGAGAATTATGCGGAAAAAATTACGCTTTCCAAAATGGCCTCTTTAGTGAATATGGGAGAGGGTGCTTTTTCCAGGTTTTTCAGCCAGGCAATGGGCAAGCCTTTCTTTAGCTTTTTGAATGAATACAGAATTAAAATGGCTTGTAAAATGCTGCGGGAAACCGATTCGCAGGCCGGCGAGATAGGATTCGCCTGCGGTTATGAATGTTTACAATTCTTTTACAGGCAATTTGCCAGGTATGTCCATTGCTCCCCCGGAGATTACAGGCGAAAACTTTCGTAAAATACGCTGCAATATCATCGCAGGAAATTATTCCTCCCGTTTCACAATATAGGTGCATCGTATATGCTTCCTGTTAAAAGTGTACCCGGTTTATTTATATCTCTGAATTAGCGGGAGTTCGGAGGCTAATTAATGATC
>SCQV01000387.1 GCA_004299085.1 Chitinophagaceae bacterium
TTGATACCAAGAGACCTGGTGGTTACAAATACTTGACATCTCCGATATCATGATGAAAGCTATATTTTCGTTTTGAAAACAGCCTGCTGTGCCTATGTTTATTAGCGTATTTCGAATTAGAACAAGGTATTATGGGCTAAAAATAACTACGAATGCCTCGCCTAAGTCGAGTCGGACACTAATGGGATCTTTAATGCCCTGAAATAAATTTTTAGAAAGAGGCGTTTAACTACCCCACCCGATGGCCTTTAAACACGAATGCACGAATAGTATTGTTACCAAGAATTGAACTATTCGTGCATTCGTGTTTGAGTTTTTAAGGTTATCGGTTTTTACCACGAATGCCCGAATAAATTCGATCCCTTACCCTATTGATTTGCAATATCATTCGTGCCTGCCCGTTCTGTCAGGCGGGCATTAATGGTTAAAGACCATCAGTTGCTTGGTGACATCTCCACTTTTTTTCCTGATTTTATTTGTGAAGGCAACATTCTCTCCAATAAATGCTCCAGCTCTTTCATGCTATGAATATCTTCCATCACCAGCATGAAATTCTTACCGATTTGTTTCAACCTTACATTATGCACATCCTGCTGGATAAACCGGAGAAGATGATGGAAAGTATCTGATTCAAAATAAAGAGATTCAGGATCACTGATAAAATAGCACCGGGCTTTTTCGTTTTTAAAAATAATCTTTTCAAATCCGATTTTAATAGCGGCTTTACGAACACGCAGCGCTGAAAACAAGGCTTCTGTTTGGATGGGAACAGGACCAAAGCGGTCAATCAGTTCCTTACGAAAATCATCCAACTGCTGTTCCGTTTCCAGATCATCTAATTGCTGGTATAAACTAAGCCTTTCGGTAATATTTGAAATATATTCATCAGGGATCAGAATTTCGAGATCAGTATCCAGTGTACAATCCGAAATATAATCGTGATTCTCTTGCAGTTGCTCTTTGAACACCTCTTTAAACTCTGTTCGTTTTAATTCGCGAATGGCTTCATTCAGTATTTTATGGTACATATCGAACCCTATCTCTGCTATAAAACCGCTTTGCTCTGCTCCCAGCAGATTCCCTGCCCCCCGGATATCCAGATCTCGCATGGCAATCTGGAAACCGCTTCCTAATTCACTGTGTTGTTCCAGCGTTTGTAGTCTCTTTCGGGATTCGGAAGTTAAAGTACTCATGGGCGGTGCAAGCAAATAACAAAATGCTTTTTTATTGCTTCTGCCCACTCTTCCGCGAAGCTGATGCAGATCACTTAATCCGAAATGATGCGCATCATTGACTATAATGGTGTTGGCATTTGGAATGTCCACACCACTTTCCACGATATTAGTGCATACCAGCACATCATACTTATGATTAATAAAATCGAGTATAGTATGCTCCAGCTTCTCACCCTCAAGTTTACCATGAGCGAAAGTAATCCCCAGGTCAGGACAAAGTCCCTGGATGATGCCCGCCATTTCACGGATAGTTTGCACCCGGTTATGAATAAAAAACACCTGCCCCCCCCTTTCCGTTTCAAAATAAATGGCATCTCTGATCAGGTCTTCGTTAAATACATGTACTTCGGTCTGAATAGGCTGTCTGTTGGGCGGCGGTGTATTAATAATGGAAAGATCGCGGGCGCCCATCAATGAAAATTGCAAAGTTCTTGGAATGGGAGTGGCCGTTAAGGTGAGTGTGTCCACATTTATTTTTAGTTGCTTCAGCTTTTCTTTGGAAGAAACTCCGAACTTTTGTTCTTCATCAATGATTAAAATACCAAGGTCTTTAAATTTGACATCCTTTCCAAGCAAAGAATGGGTTCCTATGATGATATCAATTTTTCCTTCCCGGAGCTTTTGAAATGTTTCTTTCTTTTCTTTGGTAGTCTTAAACCGGTTGATAAAATCAACCGTACATGGAAAGTCCTGTAAACGTTCTTTAAAAGTCTGGTAATGCTGATAGGCAAGGATGGTGGTGGGTACCAGCACTGCAGCCTGTTTGCCATCAGCCACCGCTTTAAAAGCGGCTCTTACGGCAATTTCTGTTTTTCCAAAACCCACATCGCCGCATATCAGACGGTCCATCGGCGCATCAGACTCCATATCTTTCTTTACATCAGCAGTGGCCTTACTTTGATCGGGAGTATCTTCAAAAATAAAAGACGCTTCCAGCTCAGATTCCAGATAGGTGTCGGGCGAAAAAGCAAATCCTTTTTCCGCCTTCCTCGCCGCATATAACTTGATCAGGTCCTTGGCAATATCCTTAACCTTATCCTTCGTCTTTTCTTTCAGCTTATGCCAGGCATCGCTGCCCAGCTTATTGATTTTCGGCACCACACCTTCTTTGCCGCTATACTTACTGATTTTATGCAGCGAATTAATATTGACATATAAAATGTCATGATCTTTATATAAAATCCTGACGGCCTCCTGCACGTGGCCATTAGTTCCTATTTTTTCCAGTCCGCTGAATACCCCCACCCCATGATCAATATGTGTTACGAAATCACCGGGTTGCAACTCGCGGAGTGTTTTCAGTGTAAGCGCTTTATTCTTGTTGTAAGCCTGCTTTACATGGTATTTATGATACCGCTGAAAAATCTGATGATCAGTATAGCATACCCATTTATGATCATGATCCACAAATCCAGCGCTGATAGCCAGCGGAATTTGATAAAAGGGGATATCCGCTTTCAGGTCATCAAAAATGGCTTGTATCCTGGCAAGCTGCTTTGAGTTATCGGAAAAGATAAATAAGGAGTATTGCTGATCCTTATATTTCGTCAAATCCTCTATCAGCATATCAAATCGCCGGTTAAAAACCGGCTGGGGAGCTGTATGAAAATCTATATATTCACTTTCATCCTGCCGGTCATCGGCGGGATTAAATTGCACCACCTTTTTCTGACCCAGCCAATCTGCTACAGACGTTGCAGTAATAAAATCATTGACTGTAAGCTCCACCGCTTTTTCTTCTTCTTTATCGCTCAATGTTTCTTTGACAATAGCGATGTCCCTGCCTGAATGATCTAAAAAATGCTGCAGCTTTCCTTCCAATGCTGCAATGGTTTCTATGAGGAAAGTCTTATCGGTAATCCACCAAATCGTATTTTCCGGTAAAAATTCAAAAAGAGAAGTTTTATCCTGACTTTTCTTTTTAAATTTCATATTAGGTATCAGGGTAACCTGTGAAAGCTTCCTTTCACTCAATTGGGTTTCCGGATCAAAGATGCGGATGGATTCGATATCGTTTCCAAAAAGCTCAATGCGGTAAGGCTTATCATTTCCGAATGAATAAATATCCAGAATGCCGCCCCGCATAGCAAACTGTCCGGGTTCATATACAAAATCACTACGCTCGAAACCAGCCTGTACCAATCTCTTAAGTAAATCATCCACTTGAATTTCAGCGTTTGCTTTCAGCACTATCATGGCAGAAGTAAACTCTTCAGGCGGAATAACCTTTTCAAATAAAGCTTCCGGATAGGTAACTAAAATCTTTTTGCGAACATGCTCACCGGCAAATTTCATTAATGCTTCTGTGCGTAACATCAGATGACTGCCATTCATCACATCGAAATAGCCTGCCTTTTTGAATGAATCCGGAAAATAAAAAACATCCAGTGCATGGAGGATATTTTCCAGGTCGTTCTGGAAATAAGCGGCTTCTTCGCGGTCATTCAGGATAAAAACATGATTATAGTCTGTGTTATCCCATACGGCGCCGGACATGATGGCGGTGGAAGTTCCTGTTAAGCCCCGCAGGGAGAGATTTACAGGGTTTGGCATAGCAAGCCCGTCCGTTAACATTTTTAAGCGGTCATCTTCACGACAGGCATCCAATAAGGTATTCAAATTCATGATGCAGGTGCAAAATTACAACAAATGAGAATTTTGTCATATCTTTTTCCCCAAATTAAAATTTATGGCATTAGCACCGTGGAGAAAAGGTATTTTTACACGCATTACGCAGGAAACTTATAACACCAGGCGTTACTGGATAAGTATCCCTGAACTGGATCGTTTTGATTTTCAGGCAGGGCAATTTGTAACGCTTGAGTTTCCCATTCATGAAAAGCCCGCCAGGCGCTGGCGCAGCTATTCCATTGCATCTCCGCCCAATGGCACCAATGAGATAGAATTAGTTATTGTGTTGCTGGAAGGAGGAGCGGGTACCTCTTGGCTATTTAACCATGCAAAAGAGGGCGATGAAATACCTGTACGCGGGCCACAAGGTGTTTTTACTTTACCCGATCAGATAGATCACGATCTTTTTTTAATCTGCACCGGAACCGGCATTGCTCCATTTCGTTCTATGCTGCAAAATATCCGGAATACAGGAGTTCCCCAATACAAAAATATTTATCTCATTTACGGAACTCGCACACAAAAAGACTTCCTCTATCATCATGACATGCTTCAACTGGGGAAAGACCTGAAAAATTTTCATTACCTCCCTACTTTATCCCGTGAGAAATGGGAGGGAAGGACGGGCTATGTACATCCTGTTTATGAAGAATTAATAACCGCCAAACAACCGGCACATTTTTATCTTTGCGGATGGAAAGAAATGATCAGCGAAGCCAAAGAGCGCATTACAGCGCTTGGTTATGAAAGGAAAGTGATCCATCAGGAATTATATGGGTAAAATAATTTTTGTATTTCCGTCCTTCTAAAAATGTTAGGATAATCCCCAAAACTTATCTAAGTTCGTGCCCTAAATTTTAAAGTTTATGCCGGGTCAAACATCCATGCCAAGTAAAACACAACAGCCACAGACTACCAATTACCTCATACCCACCATCATTATCGGCATTTTATTTTTTGTCTTTGGTTTTGTAACCTGGCTCAACAGCACGCTGATCAATTTTTTAAAAATAGCTTGTGAAATTGATAATAACGTAGTGCTTTTCTTCGTCACTTTCGCGTTTTACATTTCTTATTTTGTCATGGCTATTCCATCTTCATGGGTATTGAAGGCGACAGGATTTAAAAAAGGGATGGCCATAGGTTTATTAGTGATGGCGGTAGGCGCTTTGGTATTTATTCCTGCGGCACTTTCCCGCACTTACGGATTATTTTTATTGGGGCTGTTTATTCAGGGAACAGGCTTAGCGGTATTACAAACCGCTGCCAGTCCTTATATTACAATTCTTGGCCCGTTAGAAAGCGCTGCCAAGCGTATCAGCATCATGGGCATTTTCAATAAGGTAGCGGGAGCTATCAGCCCTCTGATATTAAGCGCTGCCATACTTTCCGGCGCCGGCATTTTAGAGCAGAAAATAAGCGTGGCAACCGACGCTGCTCAAAAAATTCAACTGTTGAACGGATTGGCAGCTAAAGTAATTATGCCTTATGTTATTATGGCTGTCATATTGTGTTTATTGGCTGTCTGGATATGGTTTTCTAATTTACCGGAAGTGGATCAAAAAGAAGAGGAAGAAGAGGAGGATGATCCTGAAATTAAGCTGCGTCATTCCATTTTCCAATTCCCGCATTTATTAATAGGAGTTGTTGCTTTATTTTTTTACGTAGGTGTTGAAGTACTCGCGGGTGATACCATTGGGCAATATGGAAGGATGTTGGGTTATGACATCAGTCAATATCAGAATTTTACGACTTATACTTTAGGTTTCATGGTAATCGGATACATCATCAGCATTATACTGATTCCCAAGTATTTGAATCAGCGTATTGCATTACAAATAAGCTCTGTCATGGCGCTGGTTTTTTCTGTGGCGGCATTGCTTACTACCGGATGGGTTACGGTGCTCTTTATCACTTTACTGGGCTTTGCCAATGCCGTGATGTGGCCTGCTATCTGGCCGCTGGCGCTGAATAAACTGGGACATTTCACTAAGACAGGCTCTGCTTTGTTGGTTATGTCCATTGCAGGAGCGGCTGTTTTGCCTTTGATATGGGGCGCCATAGCTAACGTAACACCCCATCATCCGCAATTGGCTTATCTATTATTATTACCATCCTATGCCATCATTCTTTACTTCGCCACTAAAGGGTATTTAGTGGGACTGAAGAAAAAAAGCATCTCACGAGAAAAAGTAACAGTCTGAGTGGTAACCACAAAATGCATTTAATAAATGATCAAACAGGTAAAGGAAAAGTTCGAAGAATTATTTCATAAAGAACCGCTTATTATTCTTTCCCCGGGCCGTGTAAACCTGATTGGAGAACATACTGATTATAATGATGGCTTTGTACTGCCCGCTGCTATTGACAAAAAAGTTATCCTGGCTTTATCGGCTAATGGGACCCATCAGTGTAATGTGTATGCCCGCGCTTTTGATGCATTGATTTCTTTTCCTGTAGAAAATAAAAAGCCTGCCCAAGGTTGGATCAATTATATCATGGGCGTGGTGTTTTATCTTAGGGAGAAAGGATATGCTGTTAAAGGCTTTGATGCGGTATTGGACAGCGATCTTCCGGTTGGCGCCGGCTTATCATCTTCTGCTGCTGTGGAAGGAGCCGTAGGCTATGGGTTAACTAAATTATTCAATCTTGAAACAACTAAGGAAGAATTGGCAAAAATAGGCCAGATCGCCGAGCATAATTTCGCGGGAGTTAAATGTGGCATTATGGATCAGTTTGCCAATCTGTTCGGCAAAAAAGATCAATTGATTCGTCTGGATTGCCGCGACTTAAGCTATGCGTATTTTCCCTTTCATTTTCCGGAATATAATATTGTACTCTGTAATTCAATGGTGCATCATTCCCTGGCATCTTCAGAGTATAATGTGCGCAGACAACAATGTGAGGAAGGCGTAGCCATCATCAAAAAAGAATTTCCCGAAGTAAAAAATCTACGGGATGTGAATGAAGAAATGCTGAAAAAGTTCAGTCATTCGATGAATGAAAAGATTTACAGGCGTTGTCATTATGTGGTGAACGAAAACAATCGTTTATTAAATGCCTGCGAATTATTGGAGAAAAATGATCTGCAGGGCTTCGGACAATTGATGTATCAAACCCATGAAGGATTGAGCAAAGATTATGAAGTTAGCTGTGAGGAACTGGATTTTTTGGTTTCACTGGCAAAAGAAAGAGAGGAAGTAGCAGGTTCCCGGATGATGGGCGGAGGATTCGGAGGATGTACTATCAACATAGTTAAAGCTCACTATGTAAATGATTTTTCCGGTTTCATTAAAGAAAAATATGAAGAAAAATACCATAAAATTCCTGAAATTTATGTGACGAGTATTGAAGACGGAGTGAAGGTGGATGAGAGTGGAAGTGAGCGGTAGTTGTAATTAGTAAATTAACTGGTAACCTAAACAATAAACTCGAAACAATACACTTTAAACTTTTATCCTGACTTATGAACTACTGGTTAGTCAAATCCGAACCCTTCAAATATTCATGGGAGCAATTTGTAAAAGACGGCAAAACGTTCTGGGATGGTGTGCGTAATTACCAGGCGCGGATTAATCTAAAGGCCATGAAGAAAGGTGACCGTGTTTTATTCTACCATAGTAATGAAGGATTGGAAATTGTAGGACTGGCAACTGTCATCAAAGAATATTATCAGGATCCTACTACTGATGATGACAGATGGGTGGCGGTGGACTTGAAGCCTTTGAAGAAATTGAAAAGGCCGGTTACTCTATACGAGATGAAAAACGATAAGCGCTTAGCTAATCTTTCCCTCATCCGGCAGGGAAGGTTGTCCGTTTGTGATGTAAAAGAGAAAGAATTTGAGGTGATAATGGAGTTGGCAGAAAGTAAAAGTTAGTTTTATGCTTTATTGGTTGATCACTTCATCTGGTCACGGCGTATGCCTCCCAGCCGCCCCGTAAGAGAGTACCGTAATTCTATAATCTTTTCGTTAACAACGTGGCCATCTCTTTTGTGTTTTCAGAATAATTTCTTTGCCATCACAAAAAGCCCAAGATCAAATTGATAAACGACCTTTCGTGCAAACTTTTTAAGAGAGCTACACAACAAACCAACTTTGAGCCATACAACAAACCAATGTTTGAAATTTCATCAGATATTTGCAACCACAAAATTTTAAGATAATGGCAAAAGTCTGGTTTATTACAGGAAGCTCACGGGGATTGGGCAAAAGCCTGACGGTAATAATCTTGGCCAATGGCGACCGCGTGGCAGCCACAACAAGACATCCGGAACAATTAAGTTATTTGGTGGACAAATACCCCAATCAAATTCTCCCTTTACAGTTAGACGTGACGAACAAAGCACAAATTCATTCAGCAGTTGAACAAACAATAAAGCACTTTGGACGGATTGATGTTTTGGTAAATAACGCAGGTGTTGGAATTACAGGTTCGATTGAAGCACTAACTGACGAACAAGTGAAAAGCCAATTAGATATAAACTTGTACGCACCCATTGAAGTTACCAGAGTCGTATTACCTTATTTGCGTAAGCAGCGTTCAGGTAGTATTTTCAACATAAGCTCTATTGGCGGCAGAGTGGGAACGGCAGGGCTTTCTATGTATCAGACTGCGAAATTCGGATTGCAAGGATTTACTGAAGTATTAAGTAAGGAAGTATCTGCATTTGGAATAAAAGTAACTTCCATCGAACCAGGTGGTTTCCGTACAGATTGGGGTGCGAGTTCCATGACGTATGCAAAAGATATTGATGATTATGAACTTATATTCAAACCTCTGAAAGAATATTTGACAACTGCTAAACCCATAGGTGACCCGGACAAAGCAGCTAAAGTCATTCTTGATTTG
>SCQV01000388.1 GCA_004299085.1 Chitinophagaceae bacterium
TGAAAAGTCCATTTATGCCGTTTATCCCGTTCTTTTTCCCAAAAGACAATGAATTTCTTTTCCTCATCTGTTAAAGGCGGCCATGAACGAATTACCTGCTCACTCATACTACAAAATTACATGATAAATGGCAAAGAAAAGCATCTTTGCGGTATAATAACATTTTTTTCAAGGGATTCTCAGGCAGGCAAAACAGGCTTGTACCCGAAACTGCATTTCCCCATTGTCAATAAATAAATGGTGTGTGGATAAAGGAGGTAATAGTATTTTTGGCAAAATTAAGGCTGATGGATTTCGAGGCAATGAATATATTTTATAAAGAGAAAGTCCCTTTTTTCTTTCTTTTTAATTTTGATTTAAGCAGGGGAGAAATACTGCCATTGCAGCAGACAGAAGAGAATAATATTTTGTATTCGACAGGAGAAAAGGGAAATTTTAAGCAAAGCATTTTTCCTGTAAAAGAAATCGGCTGGAAAAAAAGTCCTGTTCCTTTTGAAGAATATGAAAGACAATTTAACCAGGTGAAAGCTCAGATAGATGCCGGCAATAGTTATTTAGTGAATCTTACCTTTTCAACACCTGTGGAAACAAATTGTGATTTACTTACTTTATTTTATGCCGGACGATCTCCTTATAAGCTGTTTTATAAGAATGAATTTATCCATTTTTCACCGGAACCATTTGTGAGGATCGAAGGTGATGAGATAGCTTCCTTTCCCATGAAAGGTACTATGGATGCGGGTATTCCTCAGGCAGAAGAAACCCTTTTAAATAATAGTAAAGAGATTAATGAACAATATATCATTGTAGATTTAATCAGGAACGATCTGAGTATCGTGGCAAGAGAAGTGGTGGTTGAAAATTTCCGTTATATGGAAAGAATAAAAACAAATGATAAAGAACTTTTAACCATCAGCTCAAAAATAAAAGGCAGGCTGATAAAAGAATTTCAGGACAGACCGGGCGATATATTCAGAAAGATATTGCCGGCTGGTTCTATTTGCGGGGCGCCTAAAAAGAAAACCTTAGAAATTATTACAAAAACGGAAACACACCATAGGAATTTTTATACAGGCATTTGGGGTATTTTTGACGGCAGAAAGATAGACAGTTGTGTGATTATCCGTTATCTTGAGAAGCAGGATGGAAATTTCTTTTACAAAAGCGGTGGTGGCATCACGGCAAAGAGTGATGCTGCAACGGAGTACCAGGAAATGATAGACAAAATATATGTGCCGGTTTATTGAATCTATACGTTATGAAAATGGTATCATGCCATTGATAGCCTTGCATCAGCACAGGTTTGAAAAGACGCAGGCGGAGGTCTTTGGGAAAATAATCCATGAATCTTTGAAAGATATTATTTACCGGAAGGCAGGTTTGCATCAAAATCTGAATACGGGGAAATATAAATGCCGCGTGGTATATGATGCTCAAAATATTTCCATAGAATTTATTGCCTATCATCCCTCAAAAATTGACCGGATGGAAATAGTAACAGGCGATCAGATTGATTATCATTTTAAATATGAGGATCGTAGATGTTTTAAAAGACTGAAATCAGCATTGCCTGATGGAACTGAAATCTTAATCATCAAGAATAACCTGGTTACCGACACTTCTTTTACGAACGTGGCATTATTTGACGGCAAGAAATGGTTTACTCCTGCTCTTCCGCTTCTTGAAGGTGTCCAGCGCGATTTTTTGATAAATGAAAAAATAATTTTTCCTGAAGAAATCAGGCTAAATGACCTCCATTATTTTAAAAAAATAAAATTGTTCAATGCGATGATCAACTGGGAGGAAGCGCCGGTTTTGGACGTACCGGAAAACAATCTGTAAAGTTATTTACTTCTGTATCTTGAACACGAACACGATGGTACCAAATTGAATGGGTGGGGCGCTGGCGTTCGCATTAAATTTTACTTCCCTGATTTTTCTTTCCGCAAGACGTGCAATTGTGGGATTGTCTGCTCCCACGATGCTGTAATGCACAATATTTCCATTTTGGTCCACCTGAATTTTTAGTCTTACTCTGCCACCTTCGTTAAACTCGCCATCCCGCGAAGGATATTGTACTATTTGACGTCCGGTCAGGCTATAGCTGAGGCTGTTTCCTCCTAATCCTGAATATAATCCGTTGTGATTGGTGGCTGTGGGGCTTCCGTTTACGGCTCCCTGATCACCCGGTTTACCTGTCAGCCCTTCATTCACCGAGCCATTGCTGGCGCCGGAATTATTACCGCTGCTGCGACTGTCGGATGTACCGCCGCTATAAATGGCTTTAGGCCGTGGAGGAGCAGGTTTTGGCTCTACCGGGGCATCCGGACGGGGATGACGGATGGTGTGCTGTGTATTTTCTGTGAGATCTTTTGAAAACTGGGGATTCTTCTTTTCTTCCGTTATTTTTTTGATGACCGGGGCGTCTTCCGTATTCTGAGTCATCATGTTTTCCGTTCTGCCTCCGGTACGGTTGCTGGCAGGGCTTGCTTTCGGCTCATGAGTTTTGGCGCTTTGTAATGCAGGCGGATTAGGACTTAACGGTTGCACATTCCCCGTGCCTTCTGTGGAAGTGCCTAAGTTGATTTCCATTCCCATATCCTGGTTGGGAAGAGGGGGGGGGATAGAAAACCCCGCCAACAGACAGGCACCAATCACAACGCCGTAAGTGATCAGCGAACAAACTAAGGCCTTAGTGTTTTTATCTTTATCAGCCTGGCTCATTTCATCAGGGTTTTATACGCTGTTTAAATAATGGGTTAGTAATACAATCACTCAAAGTTAAACATTTTATAAAAAATTATCATACGAACTTTTCTATTTTAACGCAATATTCACACCCAAATGATATTAATGTGCATAATTTTTTTCAAAATCCCCCTTGATCCGTTCCATCGGCGGATTATAATATCCGAATTTAAGAGTTGGAAATTCTTCATGAATACTCTCCATGAGCTGTTTTATTCCCATACATTCGCCGCAATCAGTAATGCCTATTCTGCCTAAATACCAATCAGGGTCAATGTTGAAATTCCGCCATTGAATCATATTCAATCCGGTATCCCGTATTAAATTTCTCAGCGCTTCATATTCTTCTATATTATCCGTCATACCCGGGAAAACGAAGTAATTAATAGATGCCCAGCCGCCATATTTTCTAACGGCCCGGATGCTTTCGATAATATTCTCAAAAGTGTAATTATTAGGGCGGTAATAAGCATTATAAATATTTTCTCTGGTGGAGTTCATGCTGACGCGAATGCTGTCAAGACCGGCTTTCATCAAAGCCTCCACTGCTTCCGGCATACTTCCGTTGGTATTAATATTTATGCTGCCTTTTTTTGTATGTTTCCGGATTTCTATAATAGCATCACGGATGGTTTGCCACATCAGCAGAGGCTCTCCTTCACATCCTTGTCCAAAGCTGACTACCGGAAAAGGCGCTGTTTCCAGATGTGGAACCGTATATTCCACAATTTCTTCTACCGTTGGACGAAAAGTAAGCCTGTCTTGTGAGGAAATAATTCCTTCTTCCTCCGGCTGGAAAGAGATGCAACCAATGCAATTGGCATTACAAGCGGGTGAAGAAGGTATCGGACATTCCCACCTTCCGAGAAAATAATTTCTGGCAGCGGGACATTCATAAGTCAGTGCACAGTTTTCTGCGAGATGCTTCACCAGACGGTTGTGAGGATAATGTTGCAAGAGATGCGCTGTGCCGGCTTTCACCTTTTGTTTATCATATCCGCTGCAATCCTGGCGTATATCGTCTTCGATGCGGACAGCGGGAACATAAAATTTGTTATTATGCCAGCCGGTGGCAGTGTAACAAAATAAGGGCAGGGTGGGAGCTTCAGGAAGCGTTTCATAAGCGGCCACATAAAAACCGGTATGTGCAGGGGGAATAAAAGCCGCCACTGCCCAACCTTTTTCGCAAAGCCTCATTTCCCCGGTTTGCACATCTATGCCAATGCCGCGCCTGCCGGGCAACTCATAGAGTTGTCCTCCCTCAGGAAGCATTATCCATTCATCCCCCGGAACGGCAACAGCATCCCATCCGCTACGACCTGTTGCATATAAGCTCGTATCTTCAAAAATATGTCCTTCACCGTCAGAATACAGCAGAAATGGTTTCATGGATGATATTGTTTGATTGTTGAATGGTTTTATGGTTGCTTTGCTATATCATTCAATCACTGAAATATTGA
>SCQV01000389.1 GCA_004299085.1 Chitinophagaceae bacterium
TATGCCACCCAAATCTTCATACATCCAGACAACTAAGTCACCCAATAACATGACATGATTCCCTGAATTCATAGCAGGATCAGCGGTATTGCCATTCCATAATTCCCAGATAGTAGTAGCCCCTTCTTTGGCCATATACCCCCAACTCGGGTATGTTGTGTTTGTGTCAAGCCTAAATGCAAGATCAGGGCGTCCAAAGCGGGTTAATGTTCTCATTAATTGCTGGGCACCAACCAATCCCGTGCTGATATGCCCGTGGAATTTATCCATCGTGGTATTCACAACTTGCTGGAATGTTTTATCACGCAAACTGTCAGGAACCAAATCATAAGCCAATGCCAGCACATCGGCAGTGGCCGTATTATTGGAGTAAGCACCGGTAGCATTGTTCAGGTATTTTTTATTAAATGCCAGTTTAATACTGTCACCTAACATTTCAAACGCTTTTTTATCATCCGGCTTATGTAGTAAATCAGCAAAATGTTCCATCAGCGATAGCATCCTATAATAAGTAACAGTGCCCAGATAAGCGCCGGCAGTAATTCTTGTAGAATCTGTTGAATGGATTTGTTCGGGATTTTCCGGAGGCATACACCAATCCCCATAAGTATCTTTATTCAAAATATAATGCTGCATATACTTATCCTTCATATAGCTCAACCATAATTTCATGGATTTATAATGCCGATCAATAGGTTTTATATTATCAAACTGATGATAAAGCATATTGGCAATAATAACATACGCACCCGGCCAGGTCATATTATCGGAATATACTTTCCAATAAGTCGGCGCTACATCCGGAATGCTCCCATCGGGTAATTGTGCATCCTCGATATCCTGCAGCCATTTGGCGTATAAAGTATTGTTATCGAAAATAAAGCTCTCTCCATAAGAACCTACCGCACGGTCGCCCAACCAGCCCATACGTTCATCGCGCTGAGGACAATCAGTCGGCATGCCGCGGTAATTGCTTCTTATCCCCCAGTAAGCATTATGGTAAATCTGGTTGACCACTTTATTGGAAGTATTAAAATGACCCGTGGTGGGTAAATTATCATACACCACCCTTCCCTGGATATCCGAAGGAGTTAGTTTTCCAGGGTAACCACTTACTTCAATATACCTGAATCCATGATAAGTGAAATGTGGTTCCCATTCCTGATTTCCATTTTTCATAATATAATGATCAGTAGCTTCAGCACTACGGAGATTAGCGGTGTATAAAGTGGAATCAGGGTTTAGCCTTTCAGCAAAACGCATAGTTACGGTATCACCACTTTTGCCATCTTGGATATGAATATGCGCCCATCCGACCATATTTTGTCCTATATCCACCAAATAGCTGCCATCGCTCATTTTGGTAATTGACTTGGGTTTCAGCGAATCCATCACGATAATCAAGGGATCCATCTGGGCTTCCACTGTATCGCAGGGCGCTGCCACATGCTGTGCCTGCAGCCATTTACTGTCATTAAATCCAGGCTTTGACCAACCCGGCATTTCCAATAAGGCATTGTAATCTTCCCCGTCATATTCATTATTCGCGACCACCGGACCATGTGCGGTAACCTTCCAGGTAGAATCGCTGACTACTTTTTGCACACTGCCATCATCATACGTAATGTTCATCTGCAGCAACATTTTTGGATAACCGAAATTCATGATAGGTGGTATATCGCTTTTGCCCCAACGCATAGTAAAAAAACGTCCGTTGCCTAAAATGGCCCCAATGACGTTTTTCCCCTCCTGAATATCTTTGGTAACATCAAACGTGTTATAAAAAACACGGTGATTATATTGGGTCGGATCAGGTGATAATTCCTCCTTCCCGATTTTTTGACCATCAATATACAACTGATAAATACCCAGTCCACTGATATACACCACTGCTTTTTTTATCTTTTTATCCACATGAAAACCCTTCCTGAAATACCGTGCAGATAAGCGTGTATGCACTGCATGCGGGTCTTCCCAGGCAAAGGAACTGTCTAATCCGGTCCATTCAGCACTCCAATCTGAAGGACTTAGTAATCCCATACTCCAGTGTGCTATATCACTGACAAGGCTATCTTTTCTGTCATTTAACCACACATTCACTTTCCAATAACAATCCGTGCCGCTATGCAATGAGTCGCCGGCATATTTTACGTCAACAGTAGAATCGGACATTATCTTTCCGGAATTCCAGAGGTCATAATTTCCTTTCTTTAAATTTTCCGGCGAAGAAGCCACCATGATCTGATAAGCCGTTTGCATGACGCCTCTGCCGGGCGCTGTTATTTCCCAACTAAGGCGGGGAGTAGTAATATCTATTCCGAGAGGGTTGGAAAGGAATTCGCAACGGAGATTGGTGGCGGAAAATTGGATAGAATTATTGCATGAAAACATGGCAATTGCCCAAAAAGCAAATGCAATTAATGTGAATCTTTTGGTCATGAGGAAATAGTTTTACAATGAAATATATTTATCTCTAAGAAGAATCAGTGCAAAATTAACCTGAAAGATATCTTTTACTATCCTGTGCTGTCCTGCTTTAAACTAATAACATATCAATTTTACCAATCTTTCCAATTTTCTATATCGCGCGACCTGCAATACAAAGGTGGCCGTTAAGAAAATGACTACTTTCTTGAATAAATTGTAATCAGTACATAAATTATTGAAACAATCAACACATCGAATTAGTAATAATATTCACTTAGCCCTACATGGATCCAATATCGCTACGCCCATATCCCATGTATTATAGTTATAATTCCCTCCTTGATTAGCTCCCTGGTAATACAAATACCATTTATTGTCAATTAAATACATAGCTGGTGTTGCAACAAAAATTTTATCAAACGTTCTTGCTTTACCTGATGGAGCAAATATTGGGTTCTTCGGAGACTTTACCCAAGGGCCTTGGGGAGAAGTTGAAGATGCCATACAAACAGTCCACGTTTTACCGCTAAAAGCCTCCCACACAATTATGAATTTGTTAAACGCCCTGAAGATATGTTTCCATTCAAAATAACGAGAATCTGCGCTTCCTCTAACCCCGCGAGATAGAATGTCACCCTCACCTTGTTTTAACCACGTTTTGCCATTTTTGGAGGTTGCATATCTTATTCCGGGCAAAATTTCTTTTCCTCTGTATGAATAATACATATAATAGGTTCCGCTATCAAATATTACAGTTGATTGTGATACAGATTTTCCATCATTTCTACCTTGTCCTGTCGCGGTTAAAATTGGATTGTTAACATACAACTTTATATTGTTTCTTGTAACCTGGGCGTACCCATCTGACCCAGTTGGGCAAGTTGCTAATCCGATGGCATCTTCGCCATCCCCTGACCCAGTTCTTCCTGTAAAATAGATCCAATATTCATCCAGATCGGCTCTATATAGCACACAATCCAGTCTTATACTAAAATTCTCAAAGAGTATAGCCATATTGGGGACAAGAATAGGATTATTTTTATATTGATGCCAAATGCAAGGGGAAGATTTGTATGCCCATGCCTTTCCAATTGCACCCTTCCCCCCGTCTTGTGCAACTAAGTCCGCTCCAGCATAAAACATAATGAGCTTAGAACTATCTTTTGGATTTTGCAATATACATGGTTCCTGTACCTGTCCTCCTGCCCAACCACCATGCTTTATGATGGGGTTACCTGTATATCTTACTGGAGGCATTGCTGCTTCAAACTCAGAATAACTTTTTATAGAATCACATTTCTCATTTTGGCCAAATACTTCAATCACTGATATGGCACCAATTAAGACCATCAGAAGAAATGCTTTCTTCATCTTTTGAATTTTTATTAGATTAATATATTTAAACCCTAGCTGATAAAACGATAGCATTTTTTCTGGCCGATACCATTCGGTCATAGAGCAAAATTCTAAATAAGAGTTCTATTGAGTTGTTTTATGCATGACGAAATAAAAATTACTTAATTAGGTTGCCAAGATGGTCTCCAACTCTTCCAACGTCATCCTCTTAGTTTCGGGTACATACGGACCTTTGTCCTCATTGAATTACCCCCTCTCTTGCAGACACTGAATAGGAACGCTCACCGTCACTATCATAACAATATTATAATTCTGTTTAAGTTTTGTCTTTACAGGCCTGTTATTACATATCCTTTACTTCAGGAAATACAGAATATTCAGTCATCATTATAAAAAATATTAGTTACATCGTTGAGTAAATCCTAATTATTGTTTCTTACCAAATACCTCTTTCACAGCATCTAAATATGCCATTTTATACAAAGTATCCGGTTCCAAATAACTTCCTTCTGACCATTCATTCCAAGCATTGATAGTAATTAGCCTAGGTTGATTTGGGTGATCATCTACGTATTGCTTGACTTTAATAAGATACGTTTTAAATTTATTTGGGGTGGGGTTGGTAATATAACCAGTCTTCACAGAAGGCGGATATCTTGGGTTATTGTCCCATCCCACTGAAACATCAGGAAAATAAGGAATTGAAAAATTACTATACTTCTTCCAATAAGCAGTTGCAGCATTTGCCCATTTATCATAATCTCCTGCTGGCCCTACTAAATGTGCCCAGGTATAATTTGTAAAACTATTAAAACCAAAGTATTGCAAGACTTCATCCTGTGAATTTATATCTAAAGAATCGGCTGATAAGCTGTCGGGGATGGCACTCCATAGAATGGCCTGAAGATATAAACCAGGGAACCCGGCAGTAGCTACCTTTTCCCTAAAATAATCCAGCGCTCGCTTTGCCGCCTTAACTCCACCTAATCCTTTGATAAAGTTATTCAGCTCATAAATGCTAAATACAGGTTTGCCATCAACTTTATAATAGCTCGGTTGATTAAAATATTTATTGATCATGCGAGTAACTATAGTATGAAAAACGGCAGTATCTACTCTTCCTGTCCAATATACCTGATTTTTCATCACGTCTTTAGGATCCCAATAAGAGGTGGCATCGTGATTGGCCCACATAATATAAAATTTCATCCTGTTGTGATTGGCTTTTAAAAAGCCGCTGTCCAAGCAAGATTCTAATAACGGTTTATCATCATACCAATACCAGTCAAATATGAAAACATTTATTCCATGTGTTACTGCCGCATTAATTTCTTTATCCATAACTTTCGGATCAGACTCGTCCTGGTAGCCCCATAAAGGAACTCTTGGCTGCCGTTCAACAAAATCTTTAGGTCTGGCATTATAAATTGTTTGCCATTCTCCTACTTTATCTGTAAAAATAAACTCTAATCGGGGGTCATAGTGAAAATCCGGCCAGTAAAAGGCAGCTACATCATACTTTTGACCTTTATTCCATTTCTGAGAAACTGCTGATTGAAATGATATTAATATCCAAGTTAAGGTAATGAATAAATCTTTAAATTTTCGTATCTCCTTTTTAGATTTCATCATCCTGTGTATGAATTTTAAAATATCGAATTGCTACACGATTATTTATTCCCAAATACCTCTTTTATAGCTTTAAGATAATCTATCCCATATCTCTTTTCCGGAAGTAGAAAGCTCCCTTCAGTCCATTCATTCCAAGCATTGATAACCACAATCTTATGGCTTGGGTTATAATCATCCAGGAAATTCTTCGCATCTATTAATGCATCCTTAAAAGCAGCAGGTGTGTTACCAATAAGTACAGGAGTCCAAGGGTAATCTTTTAATCCAAAATTATCACTTTGCATGCAACGAGGACTAGCGTCCCACCCCATAGACACATTAGGTGTATATAGAATGTCCGGATAGGTACTAATAAACGATTTCCAGTATTTAATATTTGCGTTTAATGCATCTTTATATGCAACTGTAGGAAACCCAGCACCACTTATATCAAAATGATGAACAAAGCAATAGGAGGACGAACTTTTACAACCTAATTCATGAAGTATTTCTTTCATAGTCATAGCAGTATCCACCCCATATATTTCTCTTACATTAGAATTTCTAATCTGCCATGCCACTATATTAAGATGAATTCCAGGAAACCCGGCCATCCTCGCTTTCTCATCTAATAGTTCAATACCTTTTCTGGCATTCTCCACTCCACCCAACCCATTTATAAAATTAATCATTTCATAAATCGAAAAATAAGGTCTGCCATCTATTTTCCAATAGTTAGGCTGCTTAAAATAATGATCAACGATGTACGTGGAAATCGTGTCCCACAACGACCATGATACTCTTCCATTAGCGAGTTTAATCCTGTTATTATCATACGTAGCAGGCTGAATATTAAGCCAATCATGGTTTGCCCACATAATAGCAAACTTTAAACGGTTACGATTTGGTGCTTTTAAAAACCCTTGTTCTAACCCTTGCTGTAAAAACTGACCTATTTTAGGATACCAATACCAATCATAAATAAAGACATCAACCCCATTATCTGCTGCCAAGTTAATCTCTTTGTCAGCCCACTTTGGGTCCGCCTCGTTAAAATATCCCCACAAAGGAACTTTGGGCTGCTGGTGACCTTTAAATCTTGGTCTCGCGTCTTTCACCAAATTCCATTCCGTCCAACCTTCACCGTGCCATCTCTCATTGATGCTATCAACGTGATAATCCGGGAAATAATAAACAGCTACAACATAATCTTTTGCTTTGGCCTTCCCTTTATTCTGCTTTTTATAATTTCCCGAACCTGCACTAATGATCATTAGGCTAACTGGGAATAAAATTAAAATATTCCACTTTATTCTCTTCATTTTAATGCTTTTGAAAAAGGTTTCCTATAAATAACTTGATCAATCTACTCTTTAAATAATACTAAATTAAAACTACAATTCATATTGATATTCAAATGGAATTTCTAACGCTTGTTTATTCATTCCAGAAGTTTTGATAATTATCTTCATTAAAATATAATGACTATCACCTTATATTTTACCTATGAAACAATTTATTGCCAAATACACCCATAGGTATTTGCAATGCGATATCCAATGTTGTAATTCTTTTTATACATTATCAGCAACCATCATAATTATTTCCCAGCGTTCATTTATTTATGAGTGTTTTTCTAATCTTCTCTAATCTACTTGTATTAAACCCGAAAGTGGGGCATATCCATCCACCTTCATCAAACTCATTCCAAGCATATATTAAAATTGCTTGTGATTTATCCACATCAGCATTCGACTTAGCCCAAATTATTGCATTTTGAACATTTTCAGCAATTTGATTAGGAGTCCCTTCCTCCGCCCAACCATTAGATTTATAATAAGTACTCCAGGAAACTGATCTTTCAATCCTCGGTCTGGGATCCCATCCTGAAGTGACCCAGGGTATTACATCTCTTCCTGTAGCTTTATACTTATCCCATCCTGCCTTATCACTACTTAAAACGGTCGGATAGTATGCGCTTCCGTTATATTGAGCGCCGGTCTCAAAATTAAATGTGCTGGCATAACAACTGATTGCATCTCCCTGTAAATGATTACAAATAGAATCTGCATTCTTTGAATTAAAAGCCATTACAACAATATATGGATTGGGTATTCCTGCTCCCTTACTAAGAGTCCTCAGAAGATTGAGTTGGCTTAGTTTATTACCTTGCGAAGGAAATAAATAAACTAAAGGCCTTCCATTGAGTACTTTCTGGTAATTTTTTTCCTTAAACTTTCTTATTAGCCACTTCGAATCAGAAACATAATTAAACGAATCAGTCCCAAGTATCACGCACCATTTAACTTTATTCCTTAATCGGCTGTTGAGATATAATTGCCTTGCTGTGTCTAATCCACTGTGGGGAGAGTACCAGCAAAATGCCCAGTAATTAATACCGGCATATTTTGCATAAGATATATCCTTATCCATTATTTCCTGAGTGATTTCTCTGCATTGAATAGAGTCTTTTGAAATTTCTTTGCTATAAAAGGGGGCTCTGAAATGATATTTATTCGGGCTAAGGGTATGCTCTATTTCCAAGCCGGCCTTATTTAACGGTCCCACCCAACCATCCCATCGGATTGCACCAACAATCAGCGGGAATTTCTCCTCAGAACTAGCAAAATATGTATCGTTACGTTTAAAGGTAAAGCCAAAAATTAAGGCTGAAAAACCAATTGTAATGAATATGATCAAATATCTTAATCTCATTTTTCTAATCATTTTAAGGAAACAGAAGAAGACTCATCATTTAAGAGATTTTTATTTTTTTCTTTGCTCTTCAAGCCATTTTCGATACCCGCTTTCGTAGTTGGGTCGCCCAATATCCTCAGGAATTAAGTCCACATGCTTGGCATAATTATTAAGAAATACCCTTCGAATAGCATCTAAATACCCAAAACCGTATTCCGTACAGGGTGCCAAATAATGCCCCTCGCTCCATTCATTCCAATTATCAAGTAATAGCATCCTGCTACTGAGTGTATTCTTAGGTAAAGAGTCAACAAAAGATTTAACCCTACGAAGCAAGGTTTCATATTCAATCGGAGGAATAGCCCATATTGATCCTTCATCTTGCCAGCCACTCCAACCTTGAGACACTGTTACCACTTGCGGTAAGACGCTAAGCTTCTGAGTTTCATGAATTTGTTCCAATTGTGAGTCGATCGCTTGTTGTGGACTTGGGCTATTTCCGATATACCAACAATACTCGAAGACGTAATCTAACCCGAGTTCTTTCATTAACTCAAAGTGTTTAATATCATGCCCTCTGTATTCACCAAGAATCCAAAGCCCGTCAAAACCTGCTGCTTTACATGCTTGTTTCATTTTGTCAAATGCTTCATGAACTTTCTCAATACTTCCGAGATTATCTTCAACCAAGAACTCAGGTCTATAAATAAATAGTACGGGCTTATTATCTATCTTAAGGTAATCCGCACGTTTAAAATAATTGTTTATCCAAAAGGGTAGTAGGTTATTCATTAAATCGGCTTCGTTAGCAACGCCCGCATTTCCCTTGTTTTGATTTTCCCACATTATGGCAAATTTCATATTATTCTTAAACCTGGAATTGAGGCGAGATTCAAGCGCACTTCCAAGGTTCTGAACAACCGGGCTACCCTCTTTTGCTCTGTACCAACAATAAATAAAGAAATCTACTCCATGTTCAACTGCCCACTTTGTCTCCCAATCAGCCACTTCCGGATTTCCCTGATCATAAAAACCCAATGCTGGTGTGCGTTCCGGATGCTTCAACTCCTGGTCCCAGAATTGGGGATGATCTGGCTCCCATCCGGGGAAATAGTGTGCCCCAATCAATAATTTTTTATTATTATCTACAGGTATTTTTGGTTCCGGAATATATGGTTCTTTAATTCTCTGCATTGCTGGAAGGAACCTCACAGGCAACTGTGCTGCAGCAATTACAGCCTCGCCCTGTTTAATTTTAAGCTGCAGATCCTTATATAAAGGCTTATCGGCTACCAGTTTCCATTTAATAGTAATCTCTTCTCCTGGTGAAAGGGATATTTTTCGATTAGCATCTATAATATGAATATGTTCGATTGGAACCAATTCAACATTAAGTGTAACAATCTGCTTATTAGGATTGCTAATTGTGGCTAATACAACGAAAGGACGACCCACTCTTGTCATTGGTTGCGCTCCCATAAACTCTGCAATCCGAGGGGGAATTATAGCAATTCCAAGCCTTTGTCCAACACCTCTAATTGGGTTTTGCATGATGAATATTCCAACAGTTAGAATAAATAAACGAACTCCCTTCTTTTTTAAATATTCCATAATATATTTAGTTTACAGGTTATAAGAAATAAAACCAATAATTATCCTTTTAAATACCCCATTATTTATAACCTGGGTTCTCAACAAGATTTGGATCAGCCGCTGTCCTTGCCAATGTTATTGGCAAATAATAGTTTTGTGAATAAAAAGCAGGGGGGGTTACAGTACCATCTATATTATGGATAACTTGTAATTTATATTTTCCAGTATTATAATCCAAAATATACGTTAGACCAGAACGGTTCACAGAAAGAGTGTCAACAGCCACTCTCCACCTACGTAGATCCCAATAACGAAACCCTTCAAATGCTAATTCCACCTTTCTCTCCTGGCGTATGGCACCCTCATTAATGGAGGTCAAAGGAGCAATCCCTGCTCTCTGCCTTATCTGGTTAATAGCCCCTAGCGCATCGTTCGTTTTTCCAAGATAAAAAGCAGCTTCTGCATAATTTAAAAGTGCCTCTGCATACCGAAATACTATCCAATTAGTAGAAGAACTTGCCCATTGTCCACTGGAAGCGCCTTCGGCTTCATTATGATTTTCATCCAAATACTTCAGGACGCCAAAACCAGTACCGTTTTGCCAGTTTTGATTCCCATTCGCTAAGACCCCATTATATGAACCCTGGGTTATAATAGAACCATCAGAAGTTATTAACCCATGATGATAATCAAGTATCCCACCCTTCCAAGGCGTATTTTGGGTGTAAATAGTTGCATAGAATCTCGGGTCTTTATTCGCCCATAATGAATTTGTTGTCCATAATCCCTGCTGAATAGCATTTGTATCCAATTTTCCTGAAGTGCCATCCACATGTTCAAACCACTCCGCTGTTTCCAGATAAGGGGCATCCATATTTCCAGATCCCCAACCATTAGGCAAAGGACACTGAAAGAAATCGTATGCCCATCCATTACCGGTATTCCCCATGCTATTCTGATTATTATGCGCTACAGAAAAGATTACCTCCGGGTTACCATTCTTATCTGTAAAGAGTTCCCGAAAGTTTTCGACTTTATCATTTGGATATTTATTATACAAAGTATATTGTCCGCCATTTATAATTTGTTGGGCAGCATCGTAGGCCTGTTGGTAGTAATAAATCGCCTTAGAGGGATCAATTCCAATAATGCCATTTAATTGGACAGTTCCGTATTGTGCAACACTTCCGGCAAATAAAGCGGCTCGACATTTTAGAGCTAAATCAGCATACATATTCGGCCTACTAACATCGCTAAATGTTTGTGGAAGTTGGTTCTCAATTGAATCAGTTTCCGAAATTACAAAATCATATATTGACTGTTCTGTAGATCGTTTAGGATACAGCGAGTCTTTGGGGTCGTTGAGGGATTGAGAATGAGTAATTAACGGTACCCCGCCGTATCGTTCTACCATTTCAAAATAATTATATGCCCTTAACCATCTGGCTTCGGCAACTAACTCTGTTTTTTCATTGGCATTTAAGGGTGAAGATGGAACATTTTCAATAAAAATATTTAATTCTCTAATGACTTTATATGCGTTTTCCCACCACTCCAATAAGCCACCTTGAATTTTTAATTGGCCCATCTTATAAGAATAGCCATCAGAGGCATAACCGGTTCCACATTCATCACTGACCTGGTCAATATACATAGGTGCCCAGCCGGCACTACCCGTCCAAAGATTACTCCATGAATTATCAGTGGACACATTATGAAAAACGTAGGTTTCAGCAAAACATTCAGTAAGATATGCATTTATTAAAGCGTCATCTTTCCATACCACATCACTTGATAAAATATTCAAAGGCTTTTTATTTAATACACCTTCTTCTTTAGTACACGAGCTACCAAAAATTATAACCCCAACCACCAATGGAAAGTATTTAATTATCTTTTTCATCATTTATATTTTTAAAAGATTCTGAGGATAATATTTTAAAATTTTACATTTACTCCAAAACTAATAGTTCTTTGTTGAGGATAGTAATATCCGGCATTTCCTGAAGGTGCTTCTGGATCAACTTGATACTTATTTAGTCCACTGAAGGTCAGCAAATTATAGCCTGCAATATAAAACCGGACTGCTTCGAGTTTTATATTTTGTAAGAGGTGATTAGGTAAATTATATCCAAGTGAAAAAGTCTTCACTCTTAAATAACTCGCGCTCTTATAGTCATACGTAGAGAACAAGCTATTAGTTGCGGCCCCTCCCAACCGTGGAATTAATGCATGGGGATTATTATTACTCTCCGTCCATCTCAAATTATAAGCAATAGCGGGAGGAAGTTGTCCATGAACTAACTGAAGATTATCAAAAAAACCGAAAGCTCCTTGCATTAGTGTGGAAAGATCAAACGCTCCATATTTAAGATTAATATTGAAGCCAAACATCCAATGGGGGACTGTACCTTTACCGATCTCTACCTGGTCCCTCCAATTTAATGTGTCACCACCAGGCACATCTGCATATCGGATATCTCCTGGACGTAAAGTAGAATTCTTTGCACCATCCTGATCAAAGGATAAATTATCTATTTCTTTTTGACTGGTGAATAATCCATCTGCTACATATCCGAAAGTTTCATCAATCCATCTGCCAGATTTTTGAAATATTCTCTTTTGGTCTGGATCTGTATATGATGGCTCTTCGTAATGAATCCATTTAGCCCTTGACCATGAAATATTCCCACTCACGTCCCAAGAAAACTTACGAACGGCACCACGTGTTCCAATTGTAAATTCGAACCCTCTGTTATCTTGGCTATTAATATTTTCCGGAGGTAAATTGGCACCGAACGAGGCAGGCAATGATGTGATCAATGTCGCAGGAATACCTGAAAGTATTCTGTAAAAAACATCGCCGGTCCCATACAATTTCTGATTAAACAGCGAATAATCAATACCTATATTGTAAATTTTGACCTTTTCCCATGTCAAACCTGGATTAGCTAGTCCCGTTGAGGCTATTCCCTGTTCTATATTATTATTCAAAATATAGGTAAGCCCAAATGCATACCCTGTCAAATACTGGAAATTACCTACGTTGTCGAGCCCTGATTCACCATAACTCATCTTTATCATAAGGTTATCTAAAAAAGTGGTATTCTTCAGGAAAGGTTCATCTGATAATCTCCAGCCTAGTGAAGCACTCGGAAAATAACCCCATCTTTTGTCCGGAGGAAATTTGGCAGAAGCATCCGCCCTAAAAATTAATTCTGCTAAGTACTTATCTTTATATGAATAATTAATTCTTCCAACATAACTCTTCCTTCCCATTTCAGTAGCAGAACCATTATTAGTCATGCCGGCTGTGCTACCGGCAAACATTTGATCCACAGCAGGCGACAAAAAATTGATTCTCGCTGCGCTAAGGGAGTTGGTATTGTAATCAATAGCTTCATATAATACCATAGCTGATAGATGATGGTTTTGACCGAAAACATTATCATAGTTCAACGAAAAGTCCCCTGTTAGAGTCCGGTCATTATCTGCACTCTGGCTAAGTGAAGCATTCGAACCAAGAGCACCAGCAAGAGTATATATCTTACTTTGGGGATCATAGGTATAAAATTGAACAGGGCGCTGAAATTCCTTTCCATTATCATAATCTTGTGAAACATTGGCAAAAAGCTTTGCTGATAACCCTTTAATCGAATTAAACGAATAGTTTAACCTAATCGTCCCTTGTAGGTTCTGAGAAATTGTATTATCATACCCCGAAATAGCGCTATTGGTGACTACATGAGCACCTCCTGTACCCCCTCCATTAGCAAAAGAAATTTTAGTAAGGTCCGGCAGACTCGCAGGGTAGATAGGTAGCGTATTCCAAAAATCCTGCCATACCGTATTAGCACCAGCAACATAACCTCGCCATGGGAAATCGCGAGTTTCATAAACAGAAGAGAAATTTAATTGTAATGATAAATTATCTAATATTTTTGCATCAATATTTGATTGTATATTATATCTTTTATAATCGCCGCCATTAAGCTTTACCATCGTTTGTTGATCTAAATATCCTACAAATCCGTAATATTTAATTCGATCGCTACCTCCTCTGACTGATAAATTATACTGTTGCTCGGGAGCCCAATTTCTAAATAATACATTATACCAATTGGTATTGGGAAACAATGGGTTACCTCCTTTAAAATATTCTTGTACTTGCTCTTCCGTGAAAGGAGCAGTAGCTTCTGGTTTTCCAGCGTTAAGCCAAGTCTCGCGTTCCCATTCAGCATATTCTCCTGCACTGGCGGGCCTGGGTGTCGCTGTAACGCCCTGCAAAGAGTAAGAGGCATTTAAGGTTACCTCAGGCTTCCCGGTGACTCCGCGTTTTGTTGTGACGAGAATCACCCCATTTCCTGCACGAGCACCATAAATTGAAGCAGCTCCATCTTTCAAAATTGAAACCGACTCAATCTCATCTGGATCAAGCAAATTAAAATTGGACTCAACACCATCTACTATAACAAGAGGGCTTCCAAAACCACGAATATTTAAACTGGCAGCATCAAAACCGGGTTGCCCACTAGATTGTAGAGAAATAAGCCCAGGTAAGCGACCAGCCAATGCATTAGCAGTACTTGCTACAGGTGCCGTGGTCAGTTGTTTACCACCAATAGAGGAGATTGACCCTGTTATATCCTTTTTATTCTGTGTCCCATAGCCAACAACCACCACTTCATTCAAAGTGCTCTTATTGATCAATAAGGTAATTGATATATTAGTTCGATTCCCAACTATAATCGACTGGGTTAAATAGCCTACAAAGGATATCTCCAGGGTATCTGCGGAATCTGCATCCAATACAAATCCACCATTGTCATCCGTTACTGTTCCCGCATCCTTTCCTTTTACCCTTACCGTCACTCCTATCAACGGATTTCCCAATTTATCTTTCACGGTTCCCGTAACATGGATCTGATCGGAAAGCATCACTTTTGTTTTAGATGTAGCATAAGCCGTACTTTCTTTAATAATCCCATATTGTTGGTTTCCAAATACTGATAGTTTCAATCCCTTATTTTTTAATAATTTAGTTAATGAAGCTATTACCATGCCAGCCGGTTCCTGTAAAACAATTTTCGGCACCAGTACCCCCTGGATGGCTGCATCGTCATATACAAAATGCAGATGATATCGCGTGGATAGTTGTGGCAATATATCTTTCAAATTCAGCATACCAGACTTGTCAACATTGCTTTGAAAAGATTTCTGTAAAACCTGCACGTCATTAGATGCATAAGACTGTTGCGCGTACAAGTACTGAGGTAAAATGCCACAAAATAGTAGCTGAACTAAAATGTTCCACTTCTTTTTTCGTATAATACTTTTCATGGTTAAAATTGATTTATATTTGTTATCAATAAGGATCAAAGGCAATAGTCAATTGTCATTAGTTAATTGTCAAAATCATCTTCTTCCCTATCTTCTCCACTTTCGCACGAAACATCACTTCCAGAGTTTTCCATAAAATAGCTTCATTCTCTGATGACACTGTACCACTAATGGTTTTTGTCTTTAATGCCGCTTCATTTTTTACTACCACATCATACCCATAATAATCTTTTATCAACTCCGATAACTCTCGAAGCGAAGTATGATTGAAATGAAATTCACCAGATTTCCATGCCAGATATAACTGCGGGTCCACCTGAACTGAAGAAAACGCATTATTCCTCCATTCTGCCTTTTCACCCGGCTTCATTATGATAGCCCGCTTACCTACTGAAGCTTTTACTTTACCGCTAACTAATATCACCCGCGCCGTACTATCTATGCGCTTCACTGTAAAAGAAGTCCCCAATACAGTTATGTTTTCAATACCGGCATGCACAGTAAATGGAACAGCTCCATTGTTCTCTGTGCGCTGGTGTTTTATATTAAAAAGAGCTTGCCCATCCAGCCAGAATTCACGACCATTATCAGCATGATATTTCAAAGTGGTGTATGAATTTAAAAGAATAGTGGAACTATCGGCCAGCAATATCTCTTTTTGGTTACTGCCTGATTGAATAACTACCAATTTCTCAGTAACCGCGCTTGAATGATACTTATGAATTAACCATCCACCGGCAAAAAGCAGCGCCGCCACTGCCGCCGCCAACTCCAGCATCCGAATACGAAAAATCTTCTTACGGTGATGGTGCGTTATATCCTCTATATGATGATCAATCTGTTGCCATACTTCCTCTTTCATTCCTGGCACATGTTCAACCCGATCGAAAGAAATTAAAGTAAGATAGTATTCTTTTGCCTCGTTAATTGCCTGTGCTTTTTCAGGATGTTCTTTTTGCCACTCCTGCCAGAAGGCATTTACCTGCTCATCTTCATTCCGCATCCATGCAAGAAAATAGCTATCATGTAGAAAATCATCTGCGTTATAATGGGTGAAATTTTTCTTCTTGTTCATTGGTTCTTTTAATAAATACATATAATAAACAGAGCCAATCCGAAAATTACCCCATGAAGAAGAAAAAAATTTAAAAAAGCGGCAACGGAGAACAGACAATCTTCGCAGGAACGGAAATTATACATTTTGATATACACATTTCGCTCATCAATGATACGGTGCGCATCCCCAAATGCTGCCGCATGGTGGGTCCAAAGGACTCCTTTGGTGGACATGCTGTAGGTGGTGTCCTCACCACCCATAGAAGACAAACCATGAGGCAATTCGGGATGCACTCATGATACGGAAGAGAAAAAATGGTCTCTTCCGGATGTGGATCCAATACAAATAATAAAAATACGAATGGATGAATTTGGATATAAGGCTGCTGATCTGGCTAAATTATATGGAGATAAAGGGACTATTAGCAAAATACTAAGATACCAACAACCGCTTTCATTAAAAATGATCAGGCTATTTAGTAAAGCATTAAGGATACCTGGAG
>SCQV01000390.1 GCA_004299085.1 Chitinophagaceae bacterium
TTCATCATTCCTTGTTCAATGTTCATTATTCAAAAGATGTTCCTGTACTTAAACGGATAATCATTATCTATACCATCTCTTTCACTTTTACGCCCATCATTTCCCTCGCTATATTAACGATACTTTTGGGATCAAAGCCACATTCTGCCTGCTGCTGTTCAGGTTTTCCCTGTTCAATAATCTTATCGGGTATTCCCAGCCGCTTTACTTCTGCAGAATAGCCATGCTCATTCATCCATTCCAAAATGGCGCTGCCAAAACCGCCCATAATACATCCGTCTTCTATGGTAAGAATCTTATGAAAATGTTTAAATACTTCATGCAAGAGCTTATCATCCAATGGTTTCACAAAACGCATATCATAATGGGCAGGTTCAATACCGTCCGTCGTTAAAGTTTTACAAGCTTCCATTACAAAATTCCCCGGATGCCCGTAAGATAAAATAGCCAGTTCATGGCCATCCCGTATTTTTCTGCCGGTCCCAATTTTTATTTTCTCAAAAGGCGTTTGCCAATCAACCGTAACACCTTGTCCGCGCGGATAGCGAATAACAAAAGGATGTTTCGCAGAAGGCAATTGCGCTGTGTACATCAGGTTACGCAATTCGGGCTCATCCATCGGTGCACTAACTATTAAATTAGGAATGCAACGGGTATAAGCAATGTCAAAAGCGCCCTGGTGCGTCGCACCGTCCTCTCCTACCAACCCGGCCCTGTCTAAGCAAAAAACTATGGGTAAATCCTGGATAGCCACGTCATGGATCAACTGGTCATAAGCTCTTTGCATAAAGGTGGAATAAATCGTACAAAAGACTTTCATCCCACGGGTGGCCATGCCGGCGCTGACCGTAACCGCATGTTGCTCACATATCCCTACATCCAACGCCCGCTTCGGCATTTCAGCCATCATAAACTTCAGCGAAGAGCCGGACGGCATAGCAGGTGTAACTGCCATGATTTTATCATTTTTTTCCGCTAATTCTATGATAGTCTTTCCAAAAACATCCTGATACTTTAGGGGCTGAGGGCCCATAACGGGTTTCTTCTGAATTTCACCCGTTACTTTGTCAAATAACCCCGGTGCATGCCATTTGGTCTGATCTTTCTCTGCCGGAAGATAACCTTTACCTTTCACGGTGATGATATGCAGTAATTTGGGTCCCGGAATATTTTTCAAATCCTGCAGAGAATCTACCAATTTCTGCACATTGTGCCCGTCAATGGGTCCAAAATAGCGAAGCTTTAAAGCCTCAAAAAGATTGCTGCTCTTGGTGACCATTCCTTTCAATGCAGTTTCCATTTTAGAAGCCATATCGCGGGTAAAATGCTTCCCTTTAGGCAGCTTACCCAATAAATTCCAGCTTTCTTCTCTTATTTTATTATAAGTAGGAGAAATCGTTATATCAGTCAGGTATTCTTTCAATGCGCCCACATTAGGATCTATGGACATGCAATTATCATTCAGAATAATTAACAGGTTGGTTTTGGAAACACCCGCATGGTTCATCGCTTCAAAAGCAATTCCTCCGGTCAGGGCACCATCGCCAATAACGGCAATATGCTGGCGGGAAGTATCCCCTTTCTGAACATCTGCCAGTGCCATTCCCAACGCGGCAGAAATGGAAGTAGAAGAATGTCCTACACCAAAAGTGTCATATTCACTTTCGGCGCGACGGGGAAAACCGCTCAGACCGTGATATTGCCGGTTGGTGGCAAATTCCTCTCTTCTCCCAGTCAGTATTTTATGCCCATAAGCCTGATGTCCCACATCCCAAACCAATTGATCATCCGGTGTATTAAAGACATAATGCAGCGCCACTGTCAGCTCGACCACTCCTAAGCTGGCTGCAAAATGGCCCCCGTGAACGCTGACTACATCAATGATATATTGTCTGAGTTCATCACATACCTGATTGAGTTGGGAGCGATTTAATTTACGCAGATCTTCAGGCAAGGCAATCTGTCGTAATAACGAACCAGGATGTATTTCCATGGGAAGTAGGTGATTTTATAAAAATCAAAGGTAAAATTTTTCTGATAAGTTATACTGCTATCGTTTTGATAACAGGATTTTTATGCAAAAGTTGAACATAATGCCCGCTTATCCTGTACGCTTTCCATTAATAATATAAAGACAAAATGGTTCTTAATAAAGGGTCTAATTTTGCAGAAAGAGAAAATGCTGCTCATGCCGAGAAATGTCTCTAAATATTACTGGTGGTGCCAGATAGGCGGTTGGATATTCTGGATGCTGCTTAATATTGTATTGTCTTTTTATTATAAAAGGACGATGAACGGCGACTATTTCCTGAATCAGGCTATCGTAGTCGTTTCTGCCATCATCATCACCCACTTGTTTCGCGAAATGGTGATTGCCTTAAAATGGCTTCAGTATCCTCTGGATAAAATGATCTTCCGGTTGTTAGTCTCGGTCGCGGTTTGTGCTACCCTTCTCACTGTTATCAGGGGTATCTGCAATATTTATCTCCGTTTAGATAAAAATGACCATCAGCTATTTTCATTTGGCACCTTTATTATTTTTTGTATTTGGGTGTCGGCATGGACCATGATATACTTTTTATGGCATTATTTTCAAAAAGATCAGCAGTATAAATTGGACAAGCTCCGCATGGAATCTCTCGTAAAAGAGCTTGAATTACGGACTATAAAATCCCAGATAAATCCTCACTTTTTATTCAATGCATTGAATAGCATCCGGGCGCTGATAGATGAAAATCCACGGCGCGCCAGAACAGCGGTCACCGAATTATCAAATATTCTTCGCAGTTCCATGCAGGTTGAAAAAGTAGAAACCGTAAGCATGGAAAATGAATTGAACATTGTCAGAGATTATTTAGCTTTGGAACATATTCGTTTTGAGGAAAGACTGAAAGTAAATTATGATATAGATCCGGCCACGCTGGAATTGCCGGTTCCACCGATGATGTTACAGACTTTGGTGGAAAATGCCATCAAGCACGGTATTTCCAAATCGGTACATGGCGGTTTTCTGAATATCAGTTCTCATATTAACGGGTTACAGCATGAAATTACCATCCAGAATACCGGGCAATTGTGTGAAACTGGTCGCGATGGCGGCTTCGGCTTACAAAGTACGCGGCAACGGTTAGGATTGTTATATAAAGAAAAAGCTTCATTTAATATTTATAATGTGAACAACCATTTGGTGGAAGCAAAAGTAGAAATAGCTTTATGAAGTTAAACGGTTTCAATAGGTGGAAAGTTGAAAGGTTTACTAATTAATAGGCAGTTTATTATTAATGTTTTATTATTAAGTAGTTAATATTTTAGGTTAAATAAAAGATCATAAAATAAACGCAATATGAAACGTGCATTAATAGTGGATGATGAGCGATTAGCCAGGACTGAACTGAGAAATTTACTGGCAGAATTTCCTGATATTGAAATAGTTGGCGAAGCCGCTAATGCCAGCGAAGGCCTTGAAAAGACAGAAACACTTTCCCCGGACCTGCTGTTTTTAGATATTCAGATGCCGGATAAAACAGGGTTTGAAATGCTTTCCGAAATGGAGAAAACACCGAGGGTAATTTTTACCACCGCTTATGATGAATATGCCATAAAAGCATTTGAATATAATGCTTTAGACTATCTATTAAAACCAATTGAACCACAGAGACTTGCAGACGCTATTCAGAAGCTGCAACAGGAAGAGAAAGAAAAGCAGAATGCCATCAATAATAATAAGCTTTTTGAAAACGATCAGGTGTTTGTAAAAGATGGCGATCATTGCTGGTTTGTCAAGCTTAGCTCCATACGCCTCTTTGAAAGTGTGGGAAATTATGCGCGTGTTTATTTTGAGAATAATAAGCCTCTGATTTTAAAATCGTTGAACGCTTTGGAGGAACGATTGGACGATAAGGTGTTTTTCCGTGCCAACCGAAAGCATATCGTCAATATGCGCATGATCGAAAAAATTGACACTTATTTTAACGGCGGCTTAATTCTTGAAATGAAAGGTGGCGAGAAAATAGAGGTCTCCAGGCGGCAAGCCGTGAAATTTAAAGAAATGATGAGCCTCTGATATTTTCAGAAACTTTACTACCTTTGCGCCTCAATTTCCGGAGGGAAGTGAATCATGAAACCACATAAACAATATGATATAGCTTTTGTGGGGCTTAAAAGTGGAGAACATGAGTTTGGTTATGACATAGATGACCGCTTTTTTGCTGAATATAGCAAGCCTGATTTCAGCGACAGCCATCTGCATATCCGCTTAATTTTTGACAAGCAGAACCGGTTTTTCCTGTTGAAGTTTGAAATTACCGGCGAGGTAACAGTGAATTGCGATCGTTGCGGCGATCTGTTCACAATGCCCGTTTGGGATGAATTCAAATTGGTGGTGAAGATGGTGGAAGACCCTTTGGCCATCGAAGAGGAGGACCCGGATGTGGCTTACATCGCAATCAATGAATCCTTATTAAATGTGGCCGGCTGGATTTATGAATTTGCCTTATTAAGCATTCCCATGCAACGGGTGCATCCCAATAAAGAATCCGGTGAAAGCGGCTGCAACAAAAAAGCGTTAGAAGTGCTGAAAGAGATGCAACAAAAAGAGAAAGAAAATATTAATCCGATTTGGAAGGACCTTGAAAAATTTAAAAATAATTAAAAACTGATATCATGCCTAATCCGAAAAGAAGACACTCGCAACAACGCTCTGCCAAAAGAAGAACCCATTACAAAGCTACGGCCGATACGATAAGCGTTGATAAGGTCAGTGGCGAAACGCATGTCCGCCATCGCGCCCATTGGTCAGAAAAAAAATTATATTATAAAGGAAAAGTAGTGATGGAAAAGCCATCTGCTAAATAATTTTGCCTATCTTTACCTCAAGGATACAAAGTCATTTATTGGATGAAAATTGGTATTGATATGATGGGCGGCGATTTCGCCCCTGCCGAAGCCGTAAAAGGCGTTAAACAGTTTCTGGATAATACATCTTCTGATACAGAATTAGTGCTCATTGGAGATAAAACGTGTATTCACCCTCTTCTGGACGGAACAACAACTGATTCCAGCCGTTTTACCATCTTCCATGCACCTGAAGTAATAGGTATGCATGAGCACCCGACCAAAGCTTTAAAAAATAAGCCTCATTCTTCCATCAATGCAGGGTTCAAGATTCTGGCAGAAGAAGGTATTGATACCTTTATCAGTGCAGGCAATACCGGGGCTATGATGGTGGGCGCCCTATATTCCATAAAAACTATTGATGGCATTCAACGTCCGACTATTTCCACTACGCTCCCGAGGCAGAACGGAACTACCGGGCTTCTTTTAGATGTAGGCATTAATTCTGATTGTAAACCGGAAAACCTGCTGCAGTTTGCTATTCTCGGTTCTCTATACTCCAAAAACATCCTGCATATTGATAATCCGCGTGTAGCTTTATTAAATATCGGCGAGGAAGAAGGCAAAGGCAACCTGCTGGCTCAGGCTGCATATCCGGTCTTGCGCGATAATTCCAAGATTAATTTTATCGGCAATATTGAAGGAAGAGATATCTTCACTGAAAAAGCAGATGTGATCGTCTGTGATGGGTTTACAGGAAATGTGGTGCTGAAGCTGGCTGAATCATTTTATGATATTGCCCTCAGTAGGAATATTCAGGATGATTTCCTGCTGAAAAATTTCAACTTTGAAACTTATGGCGGCACGCCGGTATTGGGTATTGCCAAGCCTGTCATTATTGGTCACGGCATCTCTAAAGCGTCCGCTTTTAAAAACATGATCACGCTGGCCCAACTGATGCTCGAAAGCCAATTATTGGATAAAATCAGAGAAAACTTCAACTCTTAAGCTTCTTGTTATTATATCCTGAAGAGCATCTTATCCTTAGGAAATCAATGGAAACAGCACGTAGAAAGTAGTCCCGCTACCTTCAATCGTTTCGAACCATATTTCTCCATGAGCATGCTCCACGATGTTTTTACTCATTGCAAGTCCTAAGCCCGTTCCTGATGATTTTGTAGTAAAATTAGGCGTAAATATTTTTGGCCTGATATCTTCCGGTATTCCTTCACCGTTATCCTTCACAGATACAATGACCTGTCTATCCTGATGAATGGTATTTACAACCACAACGCCTTTTTTATCTTCCGGTATTGCCTGCATGGCATTCTGCACTAAGTTTGTAAATAACCGGTTGAGCTGCGTTTTATCAGCAAAGACATAATAATTCTCGCCGGGCCTCATATAGGTTACCTTTATCTGCTCATATCCGTTGTGCAACGAAGTAACAGAATGTAATACCTCATTTAACAGTACACTTTCATTATTGGCATAAGCAATATTGGCAAAAGCTGAAAAATCGGAAGCAATCTGAGAAAGATGCTCAATTTGTTCAATCAAAGTAGCTGCCACATTTTTAGTTAGGTTGTACGCCTTCGGAGAATCCTGATCAATGACTCTTTCCAGATGCTGCAGACTAAGCTTCATCGGGGTAAGAGGGTTTTTGATCTCATGCGCCACCTGCCGCGCCATTTCTCTCCAGGCGCCTTCACGCTCACTTTTAGCCAATGCAGCCGCACTTTCCTCCAATTTATGCACCATTTTATTGTATTCTTTTACCAACTGCCCTATCTCATCATTTCCTTTCCATGCAATTTCTTCATTCTTTCCGGTAAAATTAATGTGCTGTAGTTTTTCTCCGATCAGCTTGAAAGAGCGTGTAATAGAATTGGTGAATAATAAAGCCAATAATCCCGATAGTAAAAATATAAATGCATTCAGGTTGATAAGCGTAACTAAGAAATTAGAAATCTCCTGTTGCAAATCCACCTGAGATGCAAAATAAGGCTGATTGAGAAAAGCCACCGTTTTACCATTATCATCCCGGATAGAAGCATAGCTTGAAAGAAAATCAAGATTACCCACCTGCTCGCTTTGAATCACCTGCACCTGATGCATAAAATCCAATTTAAAATATGCCTCCGGATCCATCTTTGCAGAAAGAATTCCATTCTCATAGACAAGATTCTGAGTGGATACTTTCAGATTCCCATCCATATCATAAATGTTGATATCCACTCCATGTGTATCTGCAATTCCCTGGATATCATTTTTCAGGTTCGTCAATTGGGCGGAAGAAAGGGAATCAATCGAAGCAGTCGTGAGAGGCTGGATCCCATTTTCTTTTTGAATGGCTTTCTCCACACCGTTCAGTAAGATATTCATGCCGGAGCTTAACGCTTCCCTGTGCTCAATATCATATCTCCGGATAAAAAATGAGATAGTGCTGACACCGAGTACAATAAATACAAATACTACGATAAAAACAATAATGACATGAACTCTTGTTTGAATGGTAAGGTTAAAAATATTACGCAAGGCATGAAACCGAAGCCTTGTCCGGATAGCAAATCTGATAACTCTGAATATCAATATCAGCAACAGAAAAATGCAAAACATATACGCAAACAGTGTGATGGTTTCGATCACCATCCGGTTTTGCTTTACAACTACCACCAATTTATCCTTAGCCGGCTTATACCACAGGAAAGAATAACCATCCTTGTTCTGAGCTCTGAATTCATTAAAAGGGATATCCTTCATATTGAGATGCAAAGCAAAAGGATAATCGTTGCGGTTATATACAAGATTCAAATGATCATACACCGCATAAGAATATTTATTTAACAGATTATCCATCCTGTTGTCTTCGCTTTTCATTAATAATTTAGGATATAAGGTTTCCTGCTTAATAGTTTTCGGATTCAGCTCATAATATAAATAACCAAGTGTAGAGTCGGAGGCAGGATCGGCGACCTGAAGCCTCGCTATGTAGCTGAAATTGCTAAAGCTGACTTCGTGATAATACAAATTATTGACCGATGCGGGCTCTGAACCATGCCGGAGTATCTGATCAAGCAACCCTTTCGTGCCGGCGCTGTCCCGCGATCCAATGGGATTACCGGTATTATTAAACATATAAAAACGAAAATCATACCTGTTCTGGATGTTGGAAAAATAATTATTCAACAGATGTCGCGTCAATATCTCCCGGTTGCGGGTCCTGTTTTCATTAAATCTGAAATAATTAATTAATAAAGGATCTTTCACAAGAGAGGTATCAATCATGCCAAGATTAAATTCTAAAGTGGGATCTTTCTGCTTGGAAAGCTTCATGGCTAATTGCTCCCTGTTGGCCAACTCATGGCGGGTATTATAATGCACCAGCAAAGCAGTTACAGACAAAGTCATAATAAAAAGCCACAGGATAAATTGCGGTAAATTAAGTTCCATCCCTATCCTTTGCCGGCTCAGATCCAGCATATATAAATAAAAGATGGACCAGATCATTAAGGCAACCACATACCCGTCGGTAGTATGCAGTAACTGCAGCACCAGCCAGATAATACCGGTAACACCAAAAACAATATATTTCATATTGTCCTGATAACCGCACAGTTGTTCCAGCAAATCATTGATAATAAGAGAAAAGAAGAAAAATGAGAACACCAATAACCCCAATATGCAAAACCCGATAACGCTGTAAACGGTGAGGCTGAAAAAATCGGTCACATCAAAGGATATCTTTGAATTAATGACCAATCCCCTGATAATGGAAGCACCTAGAAAAGCAGCATAATAAATAAGCATGCTTAGGACAAACATAGCCAGATATTTCCTGGACTGAGGCATGGCTGGCAGGTGTAATTTTCCCTTTAATTGTGAATGAGCATAAAGAATAATCCATGTAACTAGTGATACATCTATCAGCAAATCTCCTAACGAACGCAACACCTCGCTGGATGCATAAATAGTTGCATCAAACAAATGATAATGGTTATAGGAGAATGGCACGACATAAGTTATATATCTTGCTATCGCAATAAAGAGGCACAAAAAAAGGAATCCCCACCATTTATTTGTCTTATTACCAATAAATACCGCCACCAGATTCATAAATATTAAGAAACAGATCACCGCCAATGCCAGCAGGATTCCTCCTAATAAGGAAGGGATTTTATTGACATTGCCACTTTGAAACTGGATAGAAAATAGCAGTTGTCCGCTGCTGCTGAAAACTGGAAGTCCTGCCCTGCCCATGTTGATAACATACTGATCGCCGATTCTTGGCAACTGGTAATACCGGTTAGGCAGGTAGCGGTTTGTAAAATAATATTCTTCTTTTACCGGAATAAATCCTAAAACATAGCCCGGGCCAATCGAAGTCATCCCGAGCCCCCTGCGGATAATTTCGTAATATCCGCTTTGCAGCTTCTTAAAATAAACACCGTCAGGAAGTGTGGCGATATCATTTCCAAAGGCTATTTGATCGGTGGTCCAAAAGGTTTCCCAATCACCTTTATAAAAAAAAAGATAAAAATCCTGATTGTTCCCCGATAGCTTTTTTAAATCAGTCAGGGTATAATTCCTGTTTAGAAATTTCTGCATCAGGGCCGAGTCGTCCGTAGTTTTATAAAATTCGTTTTCCCTTCGTTCCAGGTTTCGTTGTATGGAATGTTGAACCCCTTTGGGAGAAGTATTATACAGCCAATAATTATTGGCAAGAAATGCAAGAGTAATCAACCATCCGGCTGCGATGAGCAGATAACCGTGCTTATAGAAAGAAAGCCTTATTTCATTTCTCTTTATCAAATCAGATGCTTTTTATTTTATTCCAAAGTGCATCCATTTCAGGCAAAGTCATTTCCGCAAGAGATGTTCCCGAATTCTTAGCTTCTTCTTCCATACGCCTGAAACGATAAATAAATTTTTTATTAGTCCGCTCCAATGCATTTTCAGCGTCAATATGTAAAAAGCGGGAATAATTCACAATCGAGAACAACAAATCTCCTAATTCATCCTCCATTTTATCCTGTTCATTCATAGCAATAGCTTCCTTTAATTCATCTGTTTCTTCTTCTACTTTGTCCCAGACCTGTTCCGGATTCTCCCATTCAAAACCTACCTGTTTTGCCTTTTCCTGTAATCTGATGGCTTTGACCAATGCCGGTAATGCTTTGGGGACGCCGCTCAACACAGATATTTTTCCTTCTTTCAATTTCAGCTTTTCCCAGTTTTGCTTTACTTCTTCTTCTGTCTCAGCTTTTACATCTCCATAAATATGAGGATGACGCGCAATTAATTTTTCGCAAATGCCGCCAATGACATCGTCTATGGTAAATTTATTTTGTTCTGTGCCTATTTTAGCATAAAAAACAAGGTGAAGCAGCAGGTCTCCCAATTCTTCGCAAATGCCCTGCCAGTTTTCATCTGTAACCGCATCCGTTAATTCATATAATTCTTCAATAGTCTGCTGACGCAACGTATGAATAGTCTGTTTCCTGTCCCAAGGGCATTGCTCCCTCAATTCATCCATAATCTGAAGAAGACGCCCGAAATGGTTGTTTGTCGTATCCATTTTATTTTATTCTTTAAATTCAATCTTCAATAAAACTAATAACATCATTTAATTACCACTTACCGAATTACTATTTACCATTGACTACTTACCATTCAATGCCGTTTAGATAAGATTAGGAAACGAATTGTCATGGTGAGCGAAGTCGAACCATGATACTGTTGATAACACCCTTCGACTACGCTCAGGGTGACAAAGTCCTTAACTAAACTGTATTTAATTACTATTTACCATTAACTACTTACTACTTACTACTCACTGCTTACTCCCACTGCTTACCGATCATCTCCGCCAGCATCTCCCCCGCTTTGCTTCCGATCGCTATTCCCATTCCACCCATCCTTACCGCCATAAAAATACGATCTGAGTATTTCTTTATGACAGGAAATTTATCTTTTCCAAAAGCCATAATTCCTGCCCATCTTTGCTCAATGCGTACTTTTCTTCCGGGCAAAATCAGAGAGCTCAGCTTGTCTTCAAGAATTTGCTGAATAGATTCATTCAGCGCCGAATCGGTAGTCGTTTCTCCTGCAAAATCGGTATTTCTGCCTCCGCCAAAAAGAACTCGTCCATTTATCTCCCTGAAATAATAATATCCTTTATCAAAGTGAAAAATTCCATCAAATGGCAGATTGGGAATAATTTCAGTGATGAATACCTGACCTCGCCCGGGCTGCAGATCAATATCGGGTAATAATTCTTTAGTAAACGCATTTGTACAAACAGCTACACTGGATGCAAAAAAACGAACAACACTTTCCTCTTCAGTATTTTTCACAGAAATGATTACCCCGTTTTTTTGCTCATCCACACTTTCCACTTTACAGCCTGTTTTTATTTCTACTCCTGACCTGATAACCTTCTGCATTAATGCAAACATCATTTTCCCTGTATCCAGGGCTCCTTCACAATGATTCAGGATCATAGCCTGTACCTCATTTTGATCAAAGCCAAACTTTTTAATCTTTTCATTGCAAAGGGAAAAAGCATCTCCATGCAAAACCGGAAATAACAGACTATTTATTTTATCTAACTGATCTAAAAGAGGAATTTCGTTTCCCATCATAAGCTCATAGCTTCCATTCTCCTTATATCCTACCGCATTATCCCCTAATCTTTTCCTTAATAGCTTCAGCCCTTCATGACGCAATTGAATTAATTGCAAAACCTTTTCTTCGGATATCTGCCTCAGATCGTCCAGTATTTCGGTAAAGCTGCCGATGCAGGCAAAACCGGCATTCCGAAGGCTGGCGCCATCAGGTATAATTCCACGCTCTAACACGGCAATCCTGAGATCAGGATCTTTTTCTTTCAGGCTGATAGCGGTAGAAAGCCCGGTAATGCCGCTGCCTATAACGATTACATCGTAGTGAAAAAAAGATTGTGTTTCCCAATAACTTTGCATAGAATGATCAAATAACAAAAGACAAATAACAAATAATATTCAATGTTCAATGTTCAATGCTCAATGCTCAATATTGAGCATTAGATTTTAAATTAAACATCAAACCTATCTCAAATAGCTAATTTCAAATACCTAACTATTAACATCAAAAATCATAGATCGAAGATCGCAGATTAATTGTATCCATCTTCCTTTAAAAAAATATCCTTATCGCTCTGTCGATCTCTTACTTTTATATGCAGCTCCAGACTGAACACGGAACATCGAACACCAAAGATCAAAGATCAGAAATCGCAGATCACAGATCAATTATATCCATCTTCCTTTAAAAAAATATCCTTATCTCTCCATTTATTTCTTACTATTATATGCAGATCCAGACTGAATACGGAACATCGAACACCAAAGATCGAAGATCAGAAATCACAGATCACAGATCAATTATATCCATATTCCTTTAAAAAAATATCCTTATCTCTCCATCTATCTCTTACTTTTACATGCAGCTCCAGAAAGACTTTCCGCCCTATAAAATTTTCAATATCCAATCTAGCCAAGCTTCCCAATTCTTTAATGGCTTTCCCCTTTTCTCCCAGAATAATCCCTTTTTGAGTCTCACGCTGAACAATAATATCTGCAGCTATTTTCGTCAATGTGTTTTTTTCTTCAAACTGTGTTACCAGCACCGTAGTATGATAAGGTATTTCCTTATGGTAAAGGTTAAATATCTTCTCTCTGATCAATTCTCCTACGAAGAAACGGACAGGCTTCTCTGTCAGCATATCTTCCGGATAATAAGGAGGGCATTGGGGTAAGAGTGTAATAATCTTTTCTATCAACGCTTCTATATTTTCATTCTTTAGCGCGCTCACCTCTATAATGGGTTCCAATTTCTGCTCTTGAAACAATCTATTTATCTCCTGCAGCTTTTCCCGGCTCACTAAGTCGGTCTTATTAATAACTAAAATTTTAGATGACTTCACCTTTAAAGATGAAAATAGTTCTCTGTTTTTCTCCGGTGAATCTGTTGCATCCATCAAAAATAAAGCTACGTCCGCGTCTTCTAAAGCAAATTTCACTACCTGCATCATTTTTTCATGTAATTTATATTCGGGCTTGATAATTCCCGGCGTATCGGAAAAAATAATCTGCACTTCCGCCCGGTTTAAAATACCCAGAATCCGGTGCCGGGTAGTTTGTACCTTAGGAGAAGTGATGGCTAATTTTTCGCCTAATAACGCATTTAGCAGCGTGCTTTTACCTGCATTCGGCTTCCCGAAAATATTG
>SCQV01000045.1 GCA_004299085.1 Chitinophagaceae bacterium
ATGCAGGCTGATCTGATTAGAGATAAGGCATATATTAAGCATCAGCTTCATGTCCGCAATGCTATGCTTGTGGGTATTTTAGCTATTACGATCTTTATCTCCTTCCTGTTTTACCTGTATAATAATAAGCAAAAGGAGCAACAGAAACAGTTGAAGCACCGCGGAGAATTATCTCAAAAGGAAGCAGCGCTTGCCAAAGCACAAATTGCCGGTTTTTCTAAAAACATAGCGGATAAAGCTCAATTAATTGAAACGCTTAAGTCGAAAATAAATGGGGAAATGGATGAAAACATTGTTCGTTATCTGCGGCATTTCACTATCCTGACAGATGAAGACTGGCAAAACTTTAAGGAAACTTTTGAAAAAGTACACCCCGGCTTTTGGACGAGGCTGGACGAAAAATTTCCTCATCTCACTCTCGGTGAAAAAAGATTTATGGCATTGTCGAGGTTGGGTTTGGATAATAAAGAAATGGCTTCCGTCTCCGGTGTTTCTCCTGAAACAATTCGTGTGCTCACTTATCGCATGAGGAAGAAGCTAACTATTTCAGAAACTTCTGAACTTAAGGAAATAGCATATAGCATCTAGTATTTAATATGAGGTTGTAAATAGAATTTTGAATGATTATCTGCTATAATGCAGGAACCTATATGATTGCGCTCGTTTGACCCAATATCGAATATCCAACGCCGATTTCCGATTTTAGAAGTACTGTCCCTACTTCAATACCTGCCTGCACAGGCAGATTCATCATTCCTTGTCTGCCTGCACAGGCAGATTCTATTTTTTAACCAGCACATAACCGGTCTAAAGGCAGGTTTTCCGGTGCAATAACCGAATTTGTCCTTTTCTCTTATACGCTTTAAGTACGCTTTTAATATGCTTGGTCCATGCTTAATCCATACTTGAGCCCTACCCGATCTCCCTTTTATCTATACTATAATCATTGAAGACGATGGATGAATATACTATATAATAACATACTGATTATTAATATATTATACTATTTAATAAATTTTTAATATCCGGTGATAAAATATAACTGTAACGCTTTTGTAACGCTGTTTTTTTGGAAACGGCTTCCCTTCGTCTATATTTTTACATTGTGAACAAGAGCAAGAAGAAAAATGCCCCCCTGATATATATAGTACTGATTGTAGCAGCATTGATAGCGATGGCCATCGTATGGCATTATTTTGAAATACAAATTAACCATATAAGGTAAGCTCTATATACAAGATTACAACCTAAGGCTATGAAAAACTTTAACTTATCCTCCTTGCGGGTAAAGATGACAGGAAAGCATTCTCTGCTCAAAGCTGCTGTGTTTTCTTTACTTTTTTTTGGATGTGTCACCCGGGGATTTGCCCAGGACTTTGATCACCTTACAAAATATGGGTTGCAGTATGGCCCTTTTAATGGGTCAGATCCTTACCTGGGGGAATCATGGGGGGAAGATGCCAACGGACTCTATGTGGATTTGTATGTATGCGCCGCCGCTCTAAGTAGCAACCTGTTTGTTACTAATGGGCAGGTGTCCGTATCTTTTTGGTCTAACGGAACCCAGCAAACTGTGCCGATTTTCAGGTATAGTGATTTTGTTTCTATCTTTCCTACTAATGTAGTAGAAATCTCGCCATCAAATACAGGTGTAAGCGCTTTAAATACCGGGATAGAAGTGCGGGCTTATAATTCGGGCAATGGTTCATGGACCGGCTATATACCCAGTACAATTCAGGTGCCAATACTAAGTCCCGATGGAGGTTCAGATTATCAGGAAGCCATTGTTCGCTGGTATATACCGGGACAACTTGCCGGACAATCCATTTCATTTACAGATGTTGTACAGTATGCCGGATCAAGCAGCGGAACTGCTACGATTAACCTGTACTCTAATTCTTATAATTTTTCAAATTCTTATACTCCGACCTTCACCTATGCTCCTTCCAAAACGCCCGGAAAGATGACGGTGACTTATAAATATAATGGTTCTGCTCCCAGTCCGTTTAATAGCTACTATACTACACACTGGATGGACAATGATGAAGCCGATTCCATAGCGGATAATGCCTCATTTAATGCTACCGGTTCTCTGGATGTGGATATGAACAATTATCCGGAGTCCCATAATTTTGTTACTCAATATATCACGGCGGTAGGAATAAAGTACCTTCTGTATAATTATCCTTATGTTCCGGCCTATAGTTGGCCGTCCACGCTATCAGCCAATTATGATGGCAAGGATACGGTAAATCTGCAATGGCAGGTGCCGGATCTTCAGTATTACGGTAATAATGCCGCCATTACAGGGGATAATTTTGAGGTGGACCGGTCCACTGATCCTACTTTTGCTACCAATGT
>SCQV01000391.1 GCA_004299085.1 Chitinophagaceae bacterium
TTATTTTTTTTCGTAGAAGCTCCGAGACACCGTGGATTGATATCGCATAGTGATTTGGCGATTATCATGTTTGCCATATTAATGATCGTTATATTTTATGCTATTTTCATGGGATTTACCAAGTGGGATGAATATGAATCACATTATCAAATCTTAAAAATGAAGGAGGCGGGGAAAAGTGCTGCAGCTAATTCGCAGGATAATTAAAAAAAAGGAGCATAGTTAATTTTCCGCAAATCTGTATTTTAGCATCGTTCATGAAAAGAAATAAGTTACCTCATAGTAAAGATCCCAGTTTACCTGATAATATCCCAATTTCAGTCCTGCTCACCCGCCCCAGCTTTCCAGAAGTTGTGGAGCCGCCTCCCAGTAAAAATTATGTTTTAAAACGAATTCTTTTATTAAGTGTACAGGCTGTCATAAATGCTATTATCATTGGATTTATAGCCAAAATTATGATGGCATTGATCTCTTTTGTTACTAATCTCTGCTTCTATGGAAAGATATCCTTTGCAGAGTCTGCGCCCAGCACGCATCTTCTGGGCGTATTTGTCATCCTGGTCCCTGTTATCGGAGGTATTATTGTAGGTATTATGGCGCGATTCGGTTCCCCGGGGATTCGGGGACATGGCATTCCTGAGGCTATGGAACAGGTGTTGCTGAATGAAAGTAAGATAAAGCCTATTATTACTTTTTTGAAACCGCTTTCAGCCGCTTTTGCCATCGGTACCGGCGGCCCTTTTGGAGCGGAAGGTCCTATCATTTCCGGAGGAGGTGCGTTAGGTTCCTTTGCCGGGCAGATCATGAAGATCAATTCCACCGAACGGAAGATCATGCTTGCAGCCGGTGCTTGCGCCGGTATGTCGGCGATTTTCGGATGTCCTATATCTGCTACTTTTTTAGGAATTGAATTGCTTCTTTTTGAATTTTCTCCCCGTTCTATTATTCCGGTAGCCCTTTCCTGTATTACGGGAGCTATTATGCGATATTGGCTTTTTGGAGCTACTCCTATTTTTGCCATGCCTGCGATTCCTGACCCAAGTAATATGGCTACTATTACTTATATCATTTTGGGGATTGTAATAGGTGTCGCTGCCTCTTATGCGACAAAAGCAGTCTATTTCTTTGAAGATTTATATGGCAAATTACCGGTTCACTGGATGTGGTGGCCGGCCATAGGTGCTGTTTTTGTCGGAGTGATCGGTTTTTTCGCTCCCAAAACAATGGGTGTTGGCTATAGCAATATCAGCATGCTTCTGACCGGCAACACACCACTTTATTTACTTTTTTCTTTCTGCTTTCTGAAATTCCTTTCCTGGGGTATTTCCCTGGCAAGCGGCACCTCAGGCGGGACGCTCGCGCCTTTGTTCACTATCGGAGGCGGATTAGGCGCCTTATTGGGGTTGGTAACGCTTCATTTTTTCCCAGGATCGGAAATAAATATAGCCACTGCAGCGCTTATCGGGATGGCAGCCATGTTCGCCGGAGCATCCAGGGCTTTATTCACTTCCATTATATTTGCCATGGAAACGACCGGGCAGATACATGGTATGCTCCCATTAATCGGAGCCTGTACCGCAGCTTATTTTGTATCTTACTTTTTAATGAAAGGAAGCATCATGACGGAAAAAATGGAACGTCACGGATTGACACCTCCCGAAACCTTTCAACCCGATATATTGGAACAAGTGCTGGCAAAAAATGCCATGGAAACAGGAGTAAGCGTACTTAGTGCGGAAAATACTGTGAAGGATGCACGGGAATGGGTCAAGAAAAACAGGGCGGAAGAAGAATATACTTCTTTTATCGTGACCGATCATGACCAAAGAATAGCAGGATTAATACAACGAATAGACATTTTCAGCAAACTGCACGATGATAATGCACCTATTTCTTCCCTGATAAAGGGACGAATAGCTTATATATATCCCAATAACCAGCTCAGCCTGGCTGTTGATATTATGGATAAATATGATATTGATATTTTACCGGTGGTAAAGCGCGACGAGACTCATGAAGTGATAGGGGCCATTTCCCGGAAAGCTGTTTTCAGCATATATCATAATCGTCGCAATTCCGATGAAATATACCGCAAAACTATTTCTTTAAGACAAAGAGGCATGCGGATGATTGTCAGAGGCAAGCAGTTATTTACCCATGACAGGAGCCA
>SCQV01000392.1 GCA_004299085.1 Chitinophagaceae bacterium
TAATTACGTAAACAATATTCCTTAACTAATAAATACTGAATGCAGAGAAGACCAAATTTCAACCGGGGACCACGTAGAAACACAGAACCCGAACACCGGATTAACGGCCGGATCAGAGTACCAAATGTAAGAGTAGTGGGAGAAAACATCGAGAGCGATGTATATCCCATCCAGGAAGCTCTCAAAATGGCAGAAGACATGGGTTTAGACCTTGTGGAGATTTCCCCAAATGCAGATCCACCGGTTTGCAGAATCATTGATTACAACAAATTTCTTTACGAAAAAAAGAAAAGAGAAAAAGAAATCAAATCCAAATCTGCCAAGTCAGAAGTGAAAGAAATCCGTTTTACCCCCAATACGGATGATCACGATTTTGACTTCAAGTCCAAACATGCTGAAAAATTTCTGAAAGACGGGAATAAAGTAAAAGCTTATGTGCAGTTCCGCGGACGGGCTATTGTTTTTAAAGACCGGGGAGAATTACTCTTGCTGAAATTTGCCGAACGATTAGCAGAATTTGGCCAGTTGGAAAGCATGCCTAAGATGGAAGGAAAACGCATGCTGGCAATCTTCGCACCAAAGGTGACAGTAAAGAAGAAATAATTCAATCATTATCAGGCAGGAAGATTAAATGAACAGGGGGAGAATCATCTGATTAACATAACTGCTCCTCTTTGTGCCATCATCTTATTATCTTTTACTCTGATATAATTCGCCGACCAAACATAGGCACCTACGGGGAGTGCACGTCCTTTCAGCATTCCATCCCATCCAAAGGAAGGATTATTGCTTTGAAATACCTGATTGCCCCAGCGATCAAATATTTTTATCTGGTAATGTGTTACACGAAGCAGCACCTTCGGCCTAAAAATATCGTTCATCCCATCGCCATTAGGACTAAATGCAGTCGGAAAAAGCAACTGATCTGCACATTCTTCCGTATTAACGTGAATAGTGCTCATGGCCGTCCCACACGAGTTGCTGACAGTGACAGAATAAGCTCCCGCTTGTGAAACCTGATAAGTTGAGTCTGCAGAGCCGTCTTGCCATAAATAACTGTCGGCTTCGGGGAACCCGGCATTTAAAGTATAAGGTTCTCCTATACATATAGTTGTATCATTTCCCAGGTTAGCAACCGGCCTTAATATTTCCCTGATGTTAACACTGTCTGATTTTCTACAAACCCCTTTACTGACAACCACTTTGTAAAAACCAGGAGCATCTACTATAATATCCGGAGTTTGTTGACCTGAATTCCACTGATAATCAGCATCCGTATTGGCAGCATTTAAGGTAACGGAAGTTCCCTGGCAAAAGACAGAATCCCGGCGAATGGAAACCTTCAAATCATCCGCCTGAACAAACACCGTTTTCTGTGCCTCACTGGTGCACCCGCCTTGTGTGGTTAGTATCAGCTTATAAGCGCCCTGACGATTCACGGATACCGGATTGAAAACAAGCGAATCCTGCGTACTTGTAAAGCCATCCGGCCCTGTCCATTGATAGCCAAGTGCAGGAGGGGCAGTTAATTGCAAGTCAGATCCTTCACAAACCGGGCTGTTGGATGTAATGGCAAATGGCCGTGAAGACCATACATGAAGTGGAATAGCCTGTGATGCAATTCTGCAATGCGGAGAATTAATATTCCCATCCTCTGCCACCAAAAGCCGGTACCAGCCTGAATCGGCAGATGTTGCATCCGGGATATTGAAAGTGGTGGTCACAGCCCCATCAATATTCTGCCAGTTGATTGTATCTTTACTGAACTGCCACTGATATACAGGATTTCTATAAAAGCCCGTTTCAATATTTGCCTGAAAAGAAACAGGGTTGCCGTCGCAAACATCCTGTGAGTGTTGATACGTACCTGTAGTATTAATTTGCATGGCCGGTCCACATAAAGAAAAAGTAATATCATCCAGCACTAAGTCGTTGCCATTGCCTCCTGTCTGATTATTAAACATCTGTAGAAGGACCGATGATTGACCGGGTGGAAGCTTGAAATTAATTCCATATTGCACCCATGTAAAGGAACTAAATCTTTGTAAGATACCGGTTGTATATTCTGCAATAATGGTGCTGTCACTGACATTTCTTATTACAAATCGAATATTAGGATCTAACGGGCCTGAATCGCCCAGTTTCATTAAATTAGCTATCCATGCAGAAAAATAAAAAGAACTCCCCTGACATAGTCCGTCAATACGTGTCTGATAAAATAATCCCGGATCAAAGCTGGCATTAATGAGCATCATATATCCATTTCCATCATGATCAGAAGGAACCTGAAACCATGTATCAGTATGACCTGTTACCCGCTTTCGAATACCATAATACCCATCTTCGACAGGAACAGCAGTAGTATAAATGTAATTTGTGACGCCATCAGGCAAAGAAGGACCTATAGCAGGGGAGGAAGCATCGCCGCCAAAATTCTGCTTATAAAGCTCATAACCTGTACATGCCTGACAGGATGCTTTAGTCAAATTTATAATGGTACATGCCAGGCACCCTGCCAATAACCATACATTTTTTTTAAACGAGCTTTTCAACCGACAGAATAATTAAAATAAATCCAAAAATAAACATAAACTTTTCATTTATGGTATAGCAACATTTTGAAGAAATATGTAAGCTTTGAAAAATTCAGGATTATGTAAGATTTTATGATAAAATAAGGAAATAGTCACTATCTTTATAATGATTATCTGCATTTATTCATTTACAAGCTGTTTATGAATTCCTTGCTGCTCAGTAAGCAATATGGACTTATTCATCGTCACGTTTTGCAAATGCTGGAGGAAAAGTTGTCTCCCGAACTCACGTATCACAGCATTGAGCATACCATGGACGTTTTAGATCAGGCTATCAGGATTGCAGATGAGGAAGGCATCGCCGACGAACAGGAGCTGTTTGTTCTGAAAGTCGCCACCTTATACCATGACAGTGGATTTATTTATACTTACAGGGGCCATGAAGAAAAGAGTTGGGAACTGGCGGAAAGGGAGTTACCTGAATTAGGAGTCAACGCTGAACAACTTGCCCGGATTCAGGGATTAATAGCAGCTACTCATATCCCTCAAATGCCTAAAAATCATTTGGAAAAAGTGATCTGCGATGCCGATCTGGATTATTTAGGCAGAGATGATTTTTCCCCTATTGCTAATTTGCTTTACCAGGAATTATTAACGCTGAATATGGTAAAAAATGAACAGGAATGGAATCTCATTCAGGTCAAATTTCTGTCCTCTCACCATTATTTCACGAAAAGCTCATTCCAATTACGGGGTAAGAAAGAGGCCATACATTTAGTCGCCCTTCAGGAAATTGTTAAGGCATATCCTGCATCTTAAGCCGGGCATTTAATAACGTATTTTTTTCGTCAAGGGAACGCAGCCGTTTGGAAAGCGTCTTCAATATTCCCTTTAAAACATTGACATTGTTTGCCAATATTTCATAAAAAGGTTCCTGGTCCAATTTCAGCAATAAGCAATCTTCGGCGCAGGTAGCGCCTGCAGAGCGTGTTTCTTCATCCAATAAAGACAACTCCCCGAATATATCATTTTCTTCCAGTACGGCTAAAATATGATCACCATCATGGATGCTGACCTTACCGCTTTGGATAATATACATGCATTTCCCAAGCTCGCCTTTTTTAAAAATGACCGAGCCGGCATCTGCTTGCACTTCTTCTACAATAGATGCCGTATCTATCAAATCCGGCTCAGGTGTTTCCCGGAATATAGGCGTGGATTTCAATAATAACACTTTCTCAATTAACAACATAGTTCTTTAAATATTTCGTCACGATTCCGATAATTAAACATCAAATAACAAGCTACAGATAAACCTTAAAAATGATATACTCTCAAAAGTAAATAAACCGTAGCTTACATGGAAACAATTTTTAAGAATAGAATACCTCCGATGTGAAAATCGTCTTCTGCCAAACATTGATTAAGCCAGATTATTATACTTTTTCCTGCGAAATAACGTACCTCCTCGTTTCTTCTATAATAGGGGCAGGGTCGTTTATAGGCATTTTTTTTAACAGAAGAAACATGGATTTGTCTTTCAGCTTAGGAATGGCAGCAATCGCCATCGCTTTTGTCCACACATTGAAATGACCAAAAGCTGATTGCAGAATAGCTTCTATGATCTCCTGAACCGTGTTATGCTCTTTGGCATATATGGCTTTTGAGCCGGGATGCAACTTCTCTTCTATTACTTCATTCAGTCTCTTAAAAATATTTCTCGGAATCATTATTTCCAGCATCTCCAACGCATTGGAAATCTTACGATAATCATTCGTTGTTATCGCGTGCAAAACATCGCTTATTTTACTTCGTTCATATAAAAATCCTAATATTTTCAGCGTATCACTGATGCTGGCATCTAATTCTAATTGTAATGCATGATGAAGCCCGGCCTGATGTTTCCCATAATGAAGCTGGTGAATAAACGTCAATATTTCATTACATCTTTTCAATTCTTCATCAATCATCTGCAGAAAAAGGTTTTGTTTAACGGGAGGAGCAGCAAATTTTATTTTCCATAACTGTCCCAGAATAATGGGTCTTAAAGGAACTTCTGTTAAGTGCCGTATTAAAAAATCAATGGCGTATTCATCAGCAATACCTCCGGCAATCGTTATAAACTGAGGCAATAAATCAGCCGCTTCTCGGGTATTCTTTGTATAAGCGTCTAATGCTTTGTCGCGGTATTCTATGAGCGCTGAGACAGCTTCATTGGCTGTTTCTTTTTGCTTGAGCTTTGTCAGCAGCACCGGTATCAGAGATTCGTATTGAATGGACCCGGCGGCGGCAATGGCTTGTTTCTGCACCTTTATGTCATCATCATTTAAGAGTTTGGTTAATACTTTATGAAACTTAATTTCTCCGGCATCTCTTATAATCCCTGCAGCGGAAGCACGGTCCGCAGGTTCAGGGGAATGGGCCAATTGAAGGAGGTGTTGCCCTGCCATTACAAAAAGTTCCAGATCATTACTTTTAAGCACACCCACGATGGCCGCCTGACGGCATAATTCATCCTGAGCAGTCATAAATGGTGTCAAAGCAGACAAATCATCTTCGTTCAACAAGCCTATTGCCTGAATACAGTCAGGGCGTATCCCAGGATCGCCTTTTTGCAACATCTGCTCAATGGTACTTAATGCAGGCTTATACTTTTTCTCCGCTATTCTGGAGAGGGCATATTTTAAAATTACCGGATCTTTTTTATCCAATTGTGCAATGAGTAGATCATTCATATTTTCATGATTCTCTCTCTCTAATAAATCCAGGGCGGTAATAACTTCCAAAGGCTTACTGCTTTGTGTCTTTTTTACCAACAGTTCTTTGATAGAGCTATCCTGAAGATAGAGCTCATTTCCTCTGAAAAAACCTCCTTTAATGGCCTCGTAGAGTGTTTTCAAATATTCTTTTTTTACTAAAAAGACACTAATAATCCATAATACCAGCATCCCTACAAGCACATAGCAAAAGACAGCCATCGAAAGAGATATTGTATGTAACAGATACCATATCAGCCATCCGCCGGTCAATATCATAGCCGTTCCCAGCATGTAGCCCTTTGCAATAACATGGCCCTTTAACCTTAACGATTGTTTTAGCGGCTGGAATAAAACCAGAAAAACAGGTTCCTGAATAAGGGATTTTAAAATCTCAGTCATCAGGGCCATAATACCTACTAAGTAAATAAAATGCTGCAGGGTGTTGTCAGCCCTGACGATGGAAAGAATAATGATAATTAAAACCAGCAGGCTTACCGGCGATAATAATAAAGACCACACCAAACCCATGCGGGAAATCATACGGCTGCTTAACGTAAACTTTAGTATAATCGCCAATATCCTGCCCGCGGCAAAAAAGATACCCAGGAAAGACGCCAGTTCAATATCGGTACGGTACCTGATTTGCACTGCAGCCAAAAATGCAAAGTCAATTAAAATGATAGCCCCGAAAGTAATTAAAGAGAGGATGGAAATAACCAGGATTAAATCAGAGCCGAATACTCTTTTCATTTTTTGCACTTTAGTTCTTGCAGCAATAGCAAACTTATGTTCTTCACGCCTTTCGTTCAACATAGTAACCTGTTGCATATTAAACATTCTTATGGCAAAAGGAATGGCTATTACAAATGCCAGTATAGCAACCCAGATAGTATTGTTCAGCCCAATGTACTTTCCAAGCAAAGGCACTAATAAATATCCCAGCAGCTTTGCCGGGAGATCGCCGGCGCCAATGATAGTAAATACCCTTTTGCTTTCTCTTACATTAAACAACATGGCGGCAACTCCCCAAAAAATAAGCGCCATAAGCAGATAGATAATATTGTAACCTATTAAAAGAACATAAGGCATCCACGTAAGCTGAGGAAACATTAGTCCGATACGCATAAATAAAGTCAGCACAATACCGAACAGAATAATGGTGAACAAAAGTTTACCGGTAGATATCCTATGTTCTATTTTACTATAAATGTGATTAAAAATAAGAAGGAAAATACCGGTAATAAGAAATGCTTTAGGCAATTCAATAATAGGGTATTTTGAAAGGAAAATAGCATCGGCGGCTATAAACAGGAAAGATGTTCCAATAACCAAAAAGAATTGCACGATAAACATCTGGCGTACCAATTTATATTCATGCGGCCGGACGTTTAATAGTCTTAAAATGGCTTGTTGAAACATATATTACGTTTATACATTGTAAACACTCCGGACAGATTTTTCGACAAAGTACATGTCAATTTGTCCTTTATTTTTTGCTTCAATCTTACCGCGATAAGTACAGGGATAAGCCTGCTTTATTAAATCATAAGTACTTCCCGAAATGTTAATCCTTCCTGCCTCACCTTTCTCCTGCAGTCTGGCCGCGGTGTTCACCGTATCGCCCCAAATATCATAAGCAAATTTCTTAATGCCCACCACACCCGCGACTAACGGACCTGTATTAATACCAACACGTATATTGAAGATAACCTGGCCTTTGACGTATCTTTTCTCATTCAGGTCATCTAAAGCCTTCAAAAAATCAAAAGCAACCTGTATCATGATCAGCGCATTGTCGGTTGTGGGGATGGGTAATCCTGCAGCACAGATATAGGCATCACCCACTGTTTTGATCTTTTCAATTCCATATCTTTCAATTATAAGGTCAAACGTTTCAAAATATTCCGCAATGGCAGAAACCAATTCTTCAGGAGTCAACCGTTCGCCAATGCGGGTAAAATTTACAAAATCAGAAAACATGACAGTGGCCATATCATAGCTGTGCGCTTTTGTTTTACCTGTTTGCTTCAGCTCATTGGAAATTTCTTCCGGAAGAATATTGAGCAGCAGCATTTCCGATTTCTGCTTTTCAGCTACAATCATCTTATTCCGTTGGGCAAGTTTATTCAACGCAGCATTTTTCCCATTTTCGAACACGAGTGAAAGAATAAAAATAAGCTGAATGATGCCTATAAAGCATAAAATAAAAAGAAGTGTTTTTCTTGCCGGATCATAATCATAAGGAAACGGAAAATGATCATATTCCATGATGCAAAAAGCGGCTGCACATAAAGTATTAATTCCCATCCAGAAAAAGCCACTGGGTTTTCCCGCGAGCAATAAAGCGACTATGGGGGAAGAAGCAAGAAAGGGAATAACAGGAGAGTACATGCCACCAGAAAAGTAAATAGACACATTGATATCAACGACTCCGGCAAAAATGTAAAGGTTGGAGGCGGCTACTTTATTCATTCCATTCCGGATCATAAAAAGCACCGGTATAAACCATAACATAACCACAGCATGTGTCCAAATAGCTATGGGGAATCTGACAATCAAACATAATATCAGGTATTCCAGCAAGAAAAAAAAAGTAATAATAATGGTGGAGATAATAAGCTTATACTTTCTCAGTTCTTCCGGGTCTCTGTCTTTTCCCGGAGGTATAAAATATAAAACTAATTTATTAAACATAATCCGTTTTTAAAGTGGTTGAAATAGCCTGTAAAACAGAAAATAAGAACCCCATATCCATAACCCCTCTAAAATCCCAAACAAGACCGCAATCAACACTCCTTTCTTAATGATGATCTTAAAAAATACCGGCAGAATTGCACACAACAACGCTTCTCCCGCTGCAATAAAATAAGGGGTAGTATTCAGAAACATAGGGGTATCTTTATAATACCACCATCCTGCTCCCTTAGCCCAGAATTCAAATAAAGGAATAACCGCAAAGCCTAAAATAGCTGTGATGATGATAGTAACAGATACCTTTTCTATTCCGCCGATAACCCATCCAAGATATCCAACCTGTGTCAGAATAACCGCCCAGGCGAATGGCATATATTGGGGAGAGAAAGCAATCATCGGTTCTCCATGAGCATATATTAAAGTCCCTGTAGATTGTACCAGCCACGCATCCGCCAGTAATTCGACAATGCCTGCAGTAAGCCCAAAAACTAAAAGCTTTTTTAGAAAACCGTCAGAAGTAATAAATGCAAATATTAAAATAATAAAATACATTCCTACTGCCAATACCCATCCTGACTTCCAACCTAATTTAAGCAGGTCGCTAATAAAACCCACTGCCAGCACAATAATCAAGGTGGCAAGCATAAACCAGAACTCCGGTTTTCTGACAGTTTTAGCAATAGCAATTGACATAGAAAAAATCTAAACTATCATTTTATGATTTTGCTAATGATCTTATACATCCAACTCAAGAATCCCACAAAAAAGGGCTTATCATATTTCCATGGCAGTCCCTTATCATAACGTGCATTATCCAAAGCTTTATAATACAATAAAAAATCAGGCTCGTGCAGCTTCCAGATTTTACATTTAGAAACCTTTGCATCGCATTTATCTATGATACAATTAACCGCTCGTCTTGCCGCCTCATTAGCGCCTTCCATAGTCGCCAGATCGGTATAAGTCTGGATATAATCTGCTGCAAAAAATAAATTCGGGAGATTGGTATATGGCTCAGGGCGGAGATCCCATGTATAAGTTTTGTTTACTAATAAAGGTTCTTCATTTCCTTTCACGATATTAGATCCGAATTTTGCAATGTTGGCAGAGGCATTCAGCGTTAATGCTTTCTGCCTTTCTTCTTCCTTTTCATAGTCAGGACCGAACTGGATATCACCGTCCAAATGGATCATATAAATATCTTCGTCTGCCAACAGGATTTTGCCGCCCACATTGAAGCTCTTTTTCATCTGCGCCCAGATATCATTAAATACTTCTTCTTTTGTACATTCTTTTGCAGTTTTATATATGGTGGTCCCATCAGGCAGTTTGTAAGGAATGATTCCGGGGGTATCCCAGTCGGATATATCCACTGAAATAATAGCTTTCACCTCTCCGTTTCCATATTTATCCACATCAAAACCATTCCAGAATTGTAACTGAGAAATGGCAGTTAACGCCCAGGGGGAATCAGCCAGAATAATATGACCTTGTACAATATTCAATTCTTTTTTCAGATAAAACTGAATACCGTTCATCCACGCCACACTGGGGGCCAAAGTCTTTATTCCCTGCAGGCAGGGATCCCGCTTTAAAATTTCTTCCGAAATGAGTCTGGCTGCTCTCTCAACGGGCAAAGCACAAATATAATAATCCGCAGTGTAGCGTTCTTTTGTCCCGTTATCTTTTAAAACACAAATACCTGATAAGCCATTCCCCTCGCAGGGTAATTCAACTACTTCGCACCCGAATTGATAATCTACCCCTTTCTCCTTCAGATAAGCCAGCCACGGTGAAAGCCATACCTCATTAGTGGGGCCACAAAGAACACGGTCCGTCCTTTCTTCCGGGTTGATCATACCAAATAATAATTGTAAAAAAATATCTCCTCCTGTTTTGGTGCTGGCATCTCTCGCTCTGGCAGCCACTAAAGTTCTGGTCAGCCCCTGTACAAAAAGGGTACGGTAGTTTTCGCTTTGACTTTCAGCCTCTGTAAATTCCCACCATCCAACATGTTCATATTCATTTAAACGGCGATCTGCACAACTGGTCATCAGTTGCCATACTTTTAACCCTACCAGATCCTTTTCTGCACTTGTTAATCCCGAACTGCCATAAGACATCTCCAACATTTTTCGGAGATCTTCCAATGATCTGGGGAAATGATCATACATCACTAAAGGGGCTTGTCCAAACCGTGCAAGCATCATCTTGGGACAATTTACCAGGTTATCAAATACCCCCTGCTTGTTGAACCGTCCCGTTACCGGATGCTGATAAGGAATCCGTTTCATCGTATCGGTCACATGCTTATAAAATCCCGGGAAAAACCGGAAGCCGTGTTCCCCTGGTAATGGCAGCCTGTCCCCTGTCGCTGAGCCGGGTACTGGAACGGAACGCGCTTTTCCACCCGGAATTTCTTTTTGCTTTTCAAAAACTGTTACTTTAAACCCTCTTTCCACCAGCTCATGTGCCGCACTCATCCCGGCAACGCCGCCACCCATAATGATCACGCTTGGATTCATAAAAGTTTAGTTTATATAGACATGAAAAAAGATTTCAATTTTCAATACAAGCAATGACAGACTTTATTTATATCCTTCATTTAGTTTCATCTATAAACTTTTCCACGTTTTCATGTAATTTTTTTAATGCGGGCACATGTACGTACGCTTCATGACCTGAATAATAAAAAGCGTACGAAATATTTTTCTGTAATTCTTTAGGCATGGGCAGATGATGCATTTCATATAAACCTTCCAAAAAGGGTGTTCCTAAATCAAAATAACCCATGTTCAGCATCACTTTCATTTTAGGATTATAAATCATGGCTTGCGCAAGATCGGGCATGGAATTGCTGTATATATTTTCCATCGGATCGGATTCACTGGAAATTTTATGATTAAAATCCCACTGATTATAGGCATCATTGCTTCCTACAATATATTGCCGGTCTTTTCCGTAATGAAGCACATTTCGCACATAATCATTAAAGGTGGAAATAAATTGTGCATCCGTATGGGAGTCTAATGCATCATACGTCGCATATTGTCCCATCGGTTTGAAGGCATAATCTTTATAACGAGCATCCAGCCTTCCGGTGATCATTCCTTCTTTCCCCAACAATTCATGTTCAAACTCCAAACCACCTACCTGTAAGTTGGCTTTTTTAATATAGGATAGCGGAAGTCCGGTATATGCATACAATTTTTCAGCAATCTGATCAAACGTAGCGGAATCCAGCAGGCTACCTTTTTGCAAAGCCAGGGTATATTCATTTAAAGCAAAGTGTTTTACCTTATCTAAAAAAGGTACTAATTCTTCCGGCTGATCAGGAAGCTTGTGATGATACCATGCAACCGCGGCAAAAGAGGGTAAAGAAAAAACATAAGGCTGATATATCCCCGGATTCATGGCCGGATTGTCATTAATATTTCCAATATTCAGAATTTGAGATAGCAATATAATTCCGTTCAGGTTTACCCCATCATCTACTTCCAGTATTTTGGAAAGAAGAGCAGAACGAAAAGTACCATAACTTTCACCAAATAAATATTTCGGTGAATTCCAGCGGCTGTATTGGGAAAGAAACCTGGTGATAAATTGAGCAAACGCCTGTGCATCCGGGTCATCACCATAAAAATCTTCAGGCGTGCCTGCCCCTCCTTCATCCTTTGTAAGGATGCGGCTGAATCCCGTACCAGGGGCATCAATAAACACCAAATCGCTGGCATCCAGCAGGCTATACTCGTTATTCACCGTTCCATAAGGCGGGTTGGCATGTGCAGTATCATTTAATACAACCCTTCTCGGGCCCCAGGCACCCATGTGCAACCAGATAGAGGAGCTACCCGGTCCACCGTTATAAATAAAAGTTACCGGCCTGTTGGTTTCATCACTTACTCCATTCTTAAAATATGCTATATAAAACATACCGCAAGTGAGCGAGTCAGCTTTATCCTTGAGAATGATCGTGCCTGCAACCGCTTTGTAATGGATTTCGTCACCTCCAATATTTACTGATCCGGTGGTTATAGATGGCCGGGGTTCTGACAACAAAGAATCATTTTTAATAAATGAAGATTGAGCTTCTGCAACCATATAGCTAATAAAAAGGCTGGCTACCAATAAAACTAATTTTTTCATTTTAAAAACCTTTGTTTAATGATTCATTATTTTTCTTCTTTCTCTAATATACCGCTCTTAATCTCCTTTGCACCGGATACATTATTCGCAAAATATGGCTTAAGAAAAATCCGTTTTTTACCGGAGAATAGTTAGTAATAAATAGCAGCCCGACAGCCTCCTGTGCCAAAGCGCTTTTAAAAAAAATAACGGATAAAAGAAGAAACACAACCGGCAGAGGGCAGTTTAAAAGTTTAGGCGTGGAAAAATAACAGCGCATAGAAACGGGTTAAGATTGCTGGAAGTTTTCCTTCAGAGATGGTTAAAAATCACTTAAAGATAATTAAAATTTCTTTTCTTGTACAAATTTAATTGCTAAAAGGGATCGGCTGTTAGGAAAATTCAGTCATTCTATAGGAAAAATCACGCATTTTTGCCGTTTGGGACCATTTAAGAAAAAACCCCGCCTCCGCGGGGTCTTTTATCAACCAAAACTCAGTCTCCGGATCCGGAGATTTGTGAGAAAGCAAACAATGAATAGCAAGGTCTTTTCTCAAACATTTTGATGAAGCTCCTGGATAACCTGGATGGCATGGCCATCCTCATCTGTTTTTACTCTCACCCAATTGATTCGATTTCCTTTCTGATTTTTCAACAATACGTAATAATCATCATTTGTAATATTGAGGCATTCAGTTACAGACTGAGGAACATATCCGGGATATTTTTGCCGTAGCAACATTTGTACTTTAAAAGGAATCGCGTGAGCATCTCCTGTGATAAATGTTGACAGAAGTTGACCACTCTCCGTAAAAGTGGCTCTTACCGTACAACCTGCTTCTTTAAATAAAGCAATCAGATCTCTTCCTTGTTGTTGCCAAAGCACGAGCTGCACCTGTGGAAAATTCTGATAGACGGCTAAAACAGCCTTTTGGGAAGGGGTGGTTGCATTTTTAGCGGTTGCCTCTTTAGGGTTGGCATTCTTGCGATTAGAAGCATTCACGTTGGTGAAAGCAAAGGTAATAGCTGCTGTGGCCAGGATGGAAATTAACAGTGTCTTTTTCATCTTTTTAAAATTTTGGGGTGACTAAATGTTTTTAGTAAACAATGGGCTCATCGGAAAACAACGCAAAAATAGTGCACCAAGAAGGCGAAGTGTTAGGAAAAATCACGCAATCTTTGGGAATTTTGGCGCAATCTTTTTCCCGAAAAGAGCTTTAACATCTTTTTATTGGAAAAATCACGCATCGGCGGGAAACTTGTCCCTTTCCGAAGGAAGGCAACCGAAATAGTTTTTAAACACTTTACTGAAATATCCCGGATCCTCAAACCCCGTTTTCCAGGCTACTTCTCCCACACTGCCGCCGTTCTTCCTTAAAAGCTCTAACGCTCTGTGCATCCGCAAGGCGGTAATATATTGTGCAGTAGATTGATTAATAATAGCTTTTAACTTCCTGTTGAGCTGAGAAACGCTCATATTCATTTCCCGGCTCAGTATCTCCACTTTAAAATCAGGGTTGTCTATATGGGGTTCCGTTGCATTTTTTAATTTTAAGATAAACTCCCTGTCTATAGAGGAAACAGCCACTTCATTGGGGCGTACTACTAATTTCCCTCCGAACTTGGCGCGCATTTTATTCCGTATCTCTATGAGCTTGTTGATACGTATCTGAAGTTCCAAAGCATTAAAGGGTTTTATCAGATAAGCATCGGCGCCGGTTTCCAGTCCTTGTATTTTATCCGCATCTTCTGCCCTGGCAGTAAGGAGAATGACAGGAATATGGCTGGTACGGTCATCCGTTTTTAATTTCTTGCATAATTCAAAGCCATCCATCTCCGGCATCATCACATCGCTTACTACTACATCAGGTATGTCTTTCAAGGCTGCTTCAAGCCCTTCCTTTCCATTCTGACATTCCGTTAAAGAATAGTCGTCTCTTAATTTATCGCAGATATAATGCCTTACATCGGGGTTATCTTCCACTACCAATACATTTGGTTTTCCATCTTCCGCCATTTCCATCCCGTTTATGACCGGCATGTCCTCCCCTGCCATTATTACTTTGTCGGATTTGTCCACAGAAGTCTCTTTCTCTACCGAAATTGTCTTTTTGTTGAAAGGGAATAAACAGGTAAAGACCGAACCTGTTTCAGGACTGCTTTCTGCCAACACGCTGCCTCCATGCAAAATCATCAGCTCCTTCACTAAAGCGAGGCCAATGCCACTGCCTTCATATCTTCTTTTAGAAGAATCATCCGCCTGATAAAAACGGTCGAAAACAAAGGGCAGCTTGTCTGCAGGAATTCCTGCACCGTTATCTTTCACCTTTAAGGCTACATATTTTTTCTCCTTTTCAGCAAGTTCTAAGGACACCACAATGTTTCCGCCTTCGGGGGTAAACTTAAAAGCATTTGATATTAGATTGGTCAATACTTTTTCAACCACATCTTCGTCGAAATAAAAATAATTCTCCCCACCATGTAACTCCTTTACTACACTTTCTTCTGTTTTTACTTCCATTTGTATTTGCTTTCGCTTCGCTAAATTTAAAAAAATACTGGTAATTTGTCTTACGAAAGAAACAATATCTGTTCTTGTCGTATTTATATGATAACTTCCCGAATCCAGTTTAGACAAATCCAATAACTGGTTAATTAGTTGCAACAATCGTTGTGAGTTACGATACATTGCCGGTACAATGGAACTAAATTTTTCAGCGCTACCGCCCTGTATCATATCTTTCAATGGACCGATGATTAAAGTAAGCGGGGTGCGGAATTCGTGGGAAATGTTGGCAAAAAAACGGGACTTCAAATGATCAATTTCCTTGAGCTTTTCAGCTTCCTGATGCTCTAATACCAACCTGCTTTGCTCCAATGCTAATTTGTTCTGTTCTAACGCCAACCTGTTTTTCAGCTTCAGCCGGCCTATCTCTGCCCTCCTCAATAACCAGATGATGAACAAAACAATAACAACATAAAGGATATAAGCCCACCATGTTCTCCACCACGGAGGCAGGATGTGGATAGTGAGGGATACCCCTTTTTCATTCCAGACACCATCGCTGTTGGAGGCTTTCACCTGTAAGGTATAATGCCCAGGGTCTAAATTACTGAAAGTAATAATCCTGTCATTCCCCACATTGATCCAATTTTTATTGAACCCTATTAAACGATAAGCATATTGATTTTCATCCGGATCGGTATAATCTAATGCCGCCACCTGGAAAGTGATAAGGTTATCCTTGTAAGGCAGTGTGAGACTGTTAGTTTCAGAAATAGATTTTTTTAACGGAGAATTTTTAACTCCGATGATTACCGGCTTATTAAATAAACGGAAATCAGTAAATACGACTGGTGGAATATATGAGCTGTTAAAGATGCTATCCGGATAAAAAGTATTAAATCCTTTAATATTTCCGAAGAAAAATTCTCCATTATCATTCTTATAATAAGCGCCCGGGTTAAATTCATTGCTGGTGAGACCTTCCCGGATATCATAATTATGAAAAGTATTGTAAAGCGGATTAAATCCTGAGATTCCTTTATTGGTGCTGATCCAAAGATTTCCCTTATCATCCGCCAGGATGCCATTAATGACATTATTCGGCAATCCGTCTTTGATATTGAAATGAATAAACTTTTTTGTCTTCAGATTAAACTTATTTAATCCGCCGCCGGCGGTTCCAATCCATAAATATTTCTGTGGTTGCCTGGGATCGGGAACTACTGATTCTACTACATTATAGCTGATACTCGAAGTATCAGACGGATGGTTGACATAATATTGGAATGTCTTTTTTGCCGTATCAAAATATAATAATCCATCTTCGCTGCCCAACCAGAAATTACCTTTCTCATCCTGATAAATATCGCCATGAAAAGGGTAATAGAGAGAATTAAGACGGTTATGATTATAAAAGTAATTGATAAATATTTTTTTCCGGGCATCAAAATAGCTGAAGCTGTGTGTGGTCAGCGCCCATATTCCTCCCTTGCGGCCTTTATATATTTTGATGGTACGGTTATCCTCAAACTTGTCGCCTTTTATCAAGATATGAGGTAAATAGATAATTGATTTCCCTGTATATAGATCATATAATGTCAGTCCATTAACACCTGCCATCCATACTTTCCCCGAATCAGCCGGAAGCATATTATCTATAAGATAAGGGCCTTCTGCTATTTTCATGGATCTGTTATTTTTATTAATGATCAAGGTACTGTCATAAGAACCCAGCAGCAGGTAATTTTTAAGGTCTAAAAAAGAAAGAATGCTAATTCCCGCCGTGCTATTATTTTTATCCGGCATAGCATACAGGGGTGCAGAAAAAAGGGAAGAATGCAAATCATATTTGCTTACACCGTATCCATTGCTGCCTAACCAAATACTGCCGGAACGATCTTTGTAAATACTCTGAATAGCCCCTGCAAGCAGACTTTTATCATTATTCAGTTGATTTTGGATTAATTGAAATGTTAAAGTCTTCGTATCAAATATCTCAGCCCCATCCCAGGTGCCTACCCATAATGAATTGCCGGCTTTACTTCCTTTTATTTCTGCATTGCAAATAGAAAAGATCGCACCTAAATTAACCTTTGATCCAATATTGGGAAGAAACTCTATCATGGTATCAGTACCGTGCTTAAGCAGGTATAACCCTCCATTTCCCCCAAACCATATATCATGATGTTCATCTTCAAAGAATGCATAAACAATATAATTATGCGGCGCCAATTTCTTGAGAACGGCCTGTTTCAAATCAAATTGTATCCTATTCTCGGTGAAAGTTCTTTGAGGTTCTACTACCGTAAATAAAGGTGTCGAAAAAGGCAGGTTGTTTTTAGTAAGGTCAGCCTCCTGCAAACCATCAGCGCCTGAAACCCATAAATGATTTTCCCTGTCGGCATATATAGCGTTGATATAATCGTTAGCCAATCCATCCTTCTTGTCAGGCTGATGAACATAATGAATACTTTTATCCGGTATAAAAAGATGCCCCTTTTTTCTTTTGGAAAAAATAAATTCAAATAACCCATTACCATAAGTGCCGATCCATAAATCTCCTTTTCTGTCTTCTGTCACACCTCTGATATAATTGCCAATTATTTTATTATGAATAGACCCATTGACCAGGAAATGCAGAAAAGAGTGATGATCCGGGTCAAACAGATTGAGGCCTCCATTAAGGGTGCCAATCCATAATTCTCCCCTGGAATCGGTAAATAAAGCAGTAATTGTATTGTCAGATAAGGTTGTGGAATCAAATGGATTATGCCTAAAGATGACAAATTCATATCCGTCAAAGCGATCCAGTCCATCCTGTGTGCCGAACCACATAAAACCTTGCTTACCCTGGGTAATGCCGGAAACCATTCCTTCGGAAAGCCCATTATCAATCGTGTAATTGGTAAATCTTAAATTTGTTTGCTGAGCGCTTGAAGGTGGGACAAAAAACAACAGAATGCAAATCGCCACTGAAGCACTTGTAGTAGTTCTTAGAAATTGTCGTTTCATAACTCCCGGGAATTACCAGGTTGATATGGTAAATCCGATGGCTTTGAATAAGGTATGGCCTAAAAAGAAAACTTCATCAAACTTACATAAAAAAACGGTATTACTCAACATTTTAAAACTAAAGAAAGAAGCGTTTAAACCCAAATTTTGCAGTAGCAAAATTTCTGCGAAGCAGTGACGAAAAAATGGCTTTTTTGCCATTTTTTCGTCAGGGTTAACCGCCGACGTTTCAGTCGGTGTGGCGACATTCATCGTCGCTCACCCGACAAGCTATGCTTCGTCGGCCTTTCAGACAGATTTTGCAGCCAACTGCAAAATCCGGGTTAAATACCCCCAATTTGTCACGAAATGTTCCTCCGGAACATTTACCTATGTCAATTGATACCTATTACCAATAATGCGTCCGCCAGAGGCGGACGACAATTGTTCCAGAGGAACATATAGTAGGTAAAAATAGAATGATAGTTGATAATCAAGTCCACCTTAGGCGGACGTTTTGTGGGTCAATAAAGAGCCTTATTCTATAAAACTATTTCTCGGTGTAAGATATAATATCCATGGAGCTGCAGGGGAAGGAAAAGGTTGAAATTCCCATTGAAATATACTTAGTACTCATAAACGTACATTGAACTTTTATGCTGAATTAATAAATGCTAAAATAGCAACGCGAGTTAGTAAAGCTAATTTTTCTAACGGATAAATCATCTAATAGTTCACCTTTAAAAAGATTTTCCTGAAGCTGTACACCGGTGATTGCAAATAACCCGGTTGGATTATATCGCCTGATGCAGGAGCTTCCAGATTTTATCTTTTAGCTCTTTAATTCCTTCCCGCTTTATGGATGAAATAAACACTACTGAAGTATTTTCGGGAAATTCTTTTCTGACAGCAGCTTTTAATTCTTTATCCAGCAAATCACTTTTTGAAACAGCCACCAGAAAACGCTTATCTAATAATTCAGGATTATATCTTCTTAGTTCATCTCTCAAAATATTAAATTCCTTTGCGTGGTCCGCACTGTCGGCAGGGATCATAAATAACAAAACCGCATTGCGTTCGATATGTCTTAGAAAGCGATGTCCCAATCCTTTCCCTTCGGCTGCCCCTTCTATAATCCCTGGAATATCTGCCATACAAAAAGAAAGATCATCATGATAGCTGACGATACCCAGATTAGGCGTCAGCGTAGTGAACGGGTAATCGGCAATTTTAGGTTTAGCGGAAGATAAAACAGAGAGCAATGTGGATTTACCCGCATTCGGAAAGCCCACCAATCCCACATCTGCGAGCACTTTTAATTCCAGTAATTTCCACCCTTCCTTTCCCGGTTCACCCGGCTGGGCATATTCAGGCGCCTGATTGGTAGCTGATTTAAAATGGCTATTACCAAGCCCGCCCCTGCCGCCGGGCAGCCAGACCACTTCCTGGCCATCTTCAATAATTTCTGCTTCAATCCTGCCCGTCATTTCATCCTTTGCAATAGTTCCTAACGGAACTTCTATAATATGATCTTTCCCGTCTTTGCCGGTACAATTATTTTTCCCTCCTTTTTCACCATCTTCGGCCAGGACATTTTTATGCCAGCGAAGATGTAATAAAGTCCA
>SCQV01000393.1 GCA_004299085.1 Chitinophagaceae bacterium
TTGTCTCCATTTCCACCGGTAACATTAAAATCCGGCATTTCCACTCCATCAATGACGATCAGGGGATGCCCTAATCCACGGATGGAAATATTGTTGGAAAAATCTCCCGGTTCGGCAGTGTTTTGTTGAATATATAAACCTGCTACTTTTCCGGTGAGCATGTTTTCCACATTCTCATTGGGGGTGGTAATAATCTCTTTTCCCTGTATGGATGATACCGCACTGGTCAAAGAGGCTTTTTTCTGCGTTCCATACCCCACTACTACCAACTGATTCAATCCGGTTGTAGTAGCAGACAATGTAATATTGATCACGTTCTTTCCATTTACCGGTATTTCCTTGGTGTTATAACCCAGGTAACTTATTATTAATACTGCATTATCCGGCGCTTCGAGACTAAAGTTCCCTTTGCTTCCGGTCGTAGTTCCCATGGTGCTGTTTTTTACCTGGATAGTAACACCTATTAATGGTTTGCCGGTTTCTGCATCTGTTATAACCCCGTGGATGGTTATCAATGAAAGAATACTCTTTGAGGGTACGTCTTTTAGCGAAACGGTTTTCTCGTTTACTACAATTGTTTTACCAATGACGGTATAAGAAAATGGTTCGTCTCTGAAAATGGTATTGAGCACTTTTTCTACAGGAGTTCTTTTGAAATGCAAATCCAGCTTTTTCGCCCGGCCAAGGGTGAGCGTGTTGTATAAAAATTCATACCCCGTTTGCTCCCTGATGGCTTTAAAGACCTCTTCAAAAGAGGCGTGTTTCTTTGAATAAGTAAAGCTTTGCGCATTTACATGAGCGCTTACCTGCATGCAGGCTGCCAGTAATAAAATAATGCTGAGTTTCATGGACAACAAAACCTTACGGTGGAGAACTTTAGAATTTAATTTCATAGCTTTGTATTGCCTTGGTTACCACAAGGCAGGTTTGTCCGAAGGACTCCTTCGGAGAGTTTTAGATAAAGGTCTATTTCAATCCGTAACAGGGTTCCCGAATCACGCCCTTCGGCACCGCCGGAAGCACTGCGAATGCTTCCGGTTTTTTTATTCATTCGTGAGACTCTCAATAATTGCTTTAATCATTGAGCATTGGGTATTGATCAGTTATTCATATCAATAATGTTCGATGTCAATGTTCAACGTATAATGTCCGATGTCAATGTTCAATGTCAATGTTCAATGTATAATGTTCAATGTCCAATATTCAATGTTCAATGTCCTCAGAAGGAGCCTCCGAAGAAGTTCTTTGAACCTTTGGGCAATGTTCAATATTCAACGTATAATACTCAATATTCATTCACTAACTCAATAGCTGTCTGTCGCCATCAATCCATCACCACTATCGTTCTTCCTTCAATTTTAAAATGTACAGTTCCTGTTAATTCAAGCCTTTCCAGTAATGCATTCACTTCACTATATCGCGAAACAATACCACTGAAATTCTTGTCATCCAAGTGTGGTGTCTCATATTTAATAGCCACGTCATACCATCTGGCGACTTGCTTCATAATCTCTTTGATATTTGTATTATTGAAATAAAACAAATCATTTTTCCATGCCAACGCTTCCTCTACATTCACCGGTGCTGCTTTCATATTTCCTGTTTCCCTGTTTAGCCTGGCCTGATCCCCAGGCTTTAATATAAGTGCATCTCCTCCATCTGAAATCCGTACAGACCCTTCACTTAGTGTTGTTCGAATTGTTTTTTCATCCTTATAAGCATTGACATCAAAATGGGTTCCTAATACCTGCACTTCCATGTCATCCGTTTTCACTATAAAAGGCTTTTGTGGCTGCGTGGCTATCTCAAAATAGATCTCGCCGCTTAAATCAACCGTCCTGGTTTTTCCTGTGAAGGCAACTGGAAAACGCAAGGATGACGCTGCATTCAACCATGCTTTGCTGCCATCGGGTAACACCACTTCATACTTCCCTCCACGCGGTGTTGCAATTGTATTATATTGCATCGCTAACTGTGGGCGGCTGCCAACTGTCAACTGATTACTGTACTTTATTAATCCATTATTTACCTTCACTACATTCGTATTTCCTTGTTTTGTCAAAGAACCGTTTATCACACTATCCAATATAATTGTTCTCCCGTTTGCGAGGGTGAGCAAAGCTTTATTTCCTCCGGGTTGTATTTTATCTTTAGATGCATGCTCCACATTTTCAGCAACCGCTTTTTGATTGCTGAATCTTTGACGGCTAATCATATAAATAATAGCTCCGATCCCCAATAAAATAAGAACGGCAGCAACCATTTTTGCAGGTTGAAAAAGTCTTTTTATTTTCCCATGATAGATGGTCCTTTCTTCTTCCTCCTCAACAATTTTTTCCCATATCTCATTCAGCATACTTTTTTTTAATCTGGCTTTGTCTTCCCTGCTGATCCATGATTCCAACGCTGGTTCTCCTTCAAAAAGATTATAATAAGATTCGATAAACTTCTGCTCTTCCGCTGTGGCGTTGCCTTGTCTGTACTTTCGAAGGATTTGAATAAACTGCCTTTTCTTCATTTAGCTTTTATTGCGACTGTTATTAGTATGACAGTTGAAAACAAAAAAATCCCAAAGAGGGATTAAAAAAATTAAGGATCAACCGCAATAATAAAGGAAAGTGAGAAAATAGTTTTTGAATGATGAACACCAATTAACGAATAATGAATATTGAAGTAGAGGTTGAAGCCTCAATGTCTTCAGTCACTCTTCTATTGATGAGGTGCTGGGTTTCAGGCTCTATCCTTAAATAGAGCAAATCGGTTTTACTATCATAATGAATTATCATAAAATCAATTTTCTATTGGCTTCAAAGTATTTTTATTGGAAAATAATCATGAGAAGCATTAATATCATCAGAAAAAACAAGTGGGAAAGATTTGTCTTCAGGTATGTGACTGCTCTCCCTAATTGGTTTTGAATTGTTTTTCGGGAAAGCCCTAAGCGATTGGCAATTTCTTCGGTGGAGAGACCTTCGTCGTAATAAAACCGGAATATCTTTTTACGCTCTGCCGGCAAAGAATCCACCAATGCTTTATAGGCATGCAAAAATTCATTTCGCAAAACGACTGCATCCGCTTGTTCTCCATACAACCGAATATTATTAGTGATTAGTTGCTCGAAAGGGACATAGTGTTTTTCTTTTTCAAAAAGGTTTAATATTTTATTGCGGACTGCCACATGGAGATAGGCGGGCAAGTTGTCTATATGTAATTCTTCCCTTTTCAACCAAAGTGCAGCAAAAATGTCTTGTGTAATATCCTGCGCCTGATCATGGTTTCGTAGCCGTTTGATGGCAGATGCATATACCTTCCCCCAATATTTCTCATACAAAATATTAAAGGATTCAGCGTTGCCTTCGCTGAGTTCTTGCAGTAATACATGATCCTGAGTTTCGTAAATTTCAGCCATATTCTTGTAAATTTACAATGCTATTAGAATGATCGTTCGCAAAATAAGTCAATTTTATTTAACAAGGGATTCTTAAAGACATAGTTGTTAGTACTCGGATTCGGGTTTCGACCCTGTCAACTTTCCCTTGCTTTCCCATAAGCGATATTGATATTTCAAAGGTTTGCGATTGATTTGGTGTGTGTAAGTATCATCTAACTTGCTTAAATCCGGTCTTCCCGCATTCATCCAGGCTGTGTACCAGAAATCAGCCACCGATTGGATGGCCAGTTGCATTTGGTGCTCTTCCATACCATGCATGGCCTCACTGTAAGTTTTTGCAAAGTTATCTGTAAAACGCGCTTCGTGGTATTTATTTTTAATAATATTTCCCTGACTGTCAGTTTCATAAATAGAATCTTTAGGCCAGGTATCCAATAATTTCTTTTCGGTAGTTAAAACCGCTGGAACTAACCTGTGGCTTTCACGGATTATATCCCATGTGTATTGAACCGGATCTTTAATATAGATAGCACTTTTTGTATGCAGGTTATAATTCATTCCGAAAAGCTCCGGTATCAATGACTCCCATAACGCATGAATCCCTTTTTGGCCTGTGAGTTGTCCATTATAGTTGAGAGAAGTGTGCAAGGGCACATACGCATCTCCGATATAATGTGCCAGATCCGCTGCCAGAAACAGCATGCTTACTTTATCATGGTCTTTAAATGCTGCTGTCAGCTTATCCAGTATTTCCGGGATATACCAGGGAAGGATGCCGTTTTTGATGAGCATCTTTTCGCCGTATTTGGCTTTTGCAGAATCCCAGGTATCAGGCAGTGTTTCAAACGGGTGATCGCCGTAAGCTTCCATATCTATAAAATGTCTTGGGGGCTCATTGCGATCATTGATGGCATATTTTCTTACATCCGGAATAGAGGCTTCTACCGTAATGAAATCAATATGATCAAAGAAAAAAGCACGCATCGGCATAGGTAGGGCGAAAACTGCAGCCCGGTTGATATGCTGATGGCCCCAAACACCCCAACTGAAGGAAGCATTAGAAAACACTAACATCAGGAAAATGAATAGTAACGATCCAAATATTTTTTTCATTTATCTTAAATGTTTAGCGCTTGATTAATCTGAAATCGTTTTTGTTCAATCTTCCATTTCAGAAATTTGAGAATAACGATGAACGATCTATGATTTTAGAAGATAATACCGGCTATTATATTAAGGGCATCTCTAAAAACCTTATTTCTTGATATTTTTTTACCACGAAGCTCACAAAGAATGCACAAAGCAAAGGTGGTTTTTAGAGATGCCCCTAAGATAAAGGTAATAGAAATAAATAACAGATTGGTAAAATTTTGTGAAAAAAAGGGCAGAACTTTACTGCTTCGTTCAATTATAGTACGTTTGAACTTTCAAACATGAAGTATTGGTTAAGTATTGTTACACTTTTTCTGCTGACTACGGCGCAACAGGTGGTGGCTCAGGGAAGCCGGGAAGTAAGTATTATCGGACGTGTTTACGATGCAGATACGCATGAGCCTTTGTTTCGTGCGACTGTGCTGGATATCAGCACAGGGACAGGCACTCAGACGGATAGTGCAGGGTTTTACAAGATAAATGCTTTTAATAATAATAATATCATATTCTCTTATTTGGGATATTTTTCTGACACCTCCGTTATCAATGCGTTATATTTAAGGCAAAAGCTGGATATCGCTTTACATAAAAATAAATACAGCATCGCACCGGTGGAAATCATCGGCCACCGTCCCGACTATGGTTATGATTCTGTACAGCGGCGATATTGGTTTGGCGATGCTTTGGATGAACAAAAGGTAAGAGGATTAAGTGCCGTAGAACATCCTATTTCAGCTTTATATGATGCGCTTAGCGGACGACAGAAAAGGCTGTGGCGGTTTCAGAAAGATTATCAGCAATATGAGGAAAGGATGTATATAGAATCGCGTGTCCGGCCAGGACAAATTGAAGAGTTATTCGGACTGAAGAGAGATTCTTTAAAGGCTTTTATGCTTTGGTATAATCCATCTTATGTTTTTGTACGTAACGCGACGGACTATCAATTACTGGAGGATATTAAACATGCTATTGACCTCTTCCGTCATGTATATAAGCCCGTTCCCGCCTTGGTGCCGGATGAAGATAAACCCTGAGCAATCAATGCCGTTTAGATAAGAATTTTGTCACCCTGAGCGTAGTCGAAGCTTGCCTACCGCAGGCAGGGGTATTGTCAACGACGCCATGGTTCGACTTCGCTCACCATGACAATTCCGTTTCCAATATTTAACTAAACGACATTAAATGGTCAATGGTTAATAGTCAATGGTTAATAGTCAATAGTCAATGGTCAATAGTCAATTGATTGAACTGAAATCTAAAATCAGAGATCAGAGATATTGAATGGTTCTTGTTATTTATCTTTCCCTGCAAAAGTGGCTTTTAGATATTCACTATTGGCGCGCGCAATATGTGTTATCTGAATTTCTTTCGGGCAGGCCTGCTCACATTCTCCAATATTGGAACAACTGCCGAAGCCTTCCACATCCATCTGGTGGATCATGTTGATGGCTCTGCTTCTCCTTTCCGGTTTTCCCTGTGGCAATTCTGCCAGTTGTGAGATCTTTGCGCTGACAAACAACATGGCTGAAGTATTTGGGCAAGCTGCTACACATGCGCCGCAACCAATACAGGTGGCTGCCGCAAAAGCCAGGTCTGCGGTATCTTTTTCTATGGGAATGGCATTGGCATCAACTGCATTACCGGTGTTTACGGAAATATATCCCCCCGCTTCTGTGATACGGTCAAAAGCACCGCGATCTACCACTAAGTCCTTAATAACAGGGAATGGCTTTGCACGCCATGGTTCTACAGTGATAGTTTCACCATCGTGAAAATGGCGCATGTGAAGCTGACAGGTGGTGGTTCCGTGTAACGGACCGTGAGGGCGTCCGTTGATATACATAGAGCACATGCCGCAAATACCTTCACGGCAATCATTATCGAAAGCAATCGGATCTTTTCCCTCCGTGATCAGCTTTTCGTTCAGCACATCAAACATTTCCAGGAAAGACATATCTTCCAGCACATCACCCACCTGATAGGTTTCGAAGTGCCCTTTATCCTGGTTATCTTTTTGTCTCCAGACCTTGAGTGTTAGATTCATGATGATTATTTTATAGAACGCAGATCATTATGATCTGTTATGATTTAATTTGATTTTTACGATCATTAGAAAAGACTTTCCTTTTTATTTCAGGCTCTACTCCAAAATTTAGTAATAAGCCTACTTCTTTTTCAGTAGCTCTTAAATAATTGAGCAGTTGAGCTTCATGTTCCTCACACAATGATTCTGACGCTTTTAGCTCTACAATTACTTGTTCATTGACAACAAGGTCTGCAAAATAATGGCCAACTTCAATTCCATCATAAAATACAGGAATAGATAGTTGGGTCGAAACATCTAATTCCATTTTTTTCAATTCAATTACCATAGAGTTCTCATACACTTTTTCTAAAAAACCATACCCCATTTTATTATAAACAGAATAAAATGCTTTTATAATTTTCTCCGTTAGCGAAGAGTATTTATAATTATCATCCATTAGTTATCTTATTTAATCATAATCATCCTAATAATCTGCGTTCTATTTTCTGCTATCCTCACTTATAATTTCTCTGTGTCAAATGCACTACCTCAAAAGCTAACGGTTCTTTATGTAATTCAAAATGGTTATCTTCTTTACGTTCCCAGGCGCTTACATAACAAAAATGTTCATCATCGCGTTTGGCCTCTCCATCTTCTGTGACAGATTCTTCACGATAATGTGCGCCACAGCTCTCTTCACGTTGTAATGCGTCTGTAGCCAGCAACTCGCCTAACTCCAGGAAATCTGCGACCCGTCCCGCTTTTTCCAATTCAGGATTTAATTCGTTTTGTGTTCCGGGAATGCGCACTTCTTTCCAGAATTCTTCGCGTAAAGCCCGCACTTCCTGGATGGCTTCTTGTAATCCTTGCTTATTTCTTGACATCCCGCATTTATTCCACATAATCTTACCCAAAGCTTTGTGAAAATGATCTACAGAATATTTTCCCCGGATGCCCATCAGCTTATCTAACCTTTCCTGTACATTCTTTTCTGCTTCATCAAATGCCGGATGATCAGTTGGAATGGGTTTGGTGCGTATTTCTCCGGCTAAATAATTCCCGATAGTATAAGGGATGACAAAATATCCATCGGCTAATCCCTGCATCAGGGCAGATGCTCCCAAACGGTTCGCTCCGTGATCGGAGTAATTGCATTCTCCTAAAGCATATAATCCCTGCACGTTGGTCATTAATTCGTAATCCACCCATAACCCGCCCATCGTATAGTGCGAGGCAGGATAAATACGCATAGGCACTTCATAGGGATTTTCGGCGGTGATCTTTTCATACATTTCGAAAAGGTTACCATATTTTTCGGTGATTGCCTGCTTTCCCAACCGGGTGATAGTCTCGGCATCCGCATCATGGATTTGTGCTTTGTGAGCAGCCGCCTTACCATAACGCTGAATGGCTGATGCAAAATCCAGATAAACTGCCTGCCTGGAAGCCCCCACACCAAATCCGGCATCACAGCGTTCTTTCGCAGCGCGGGAAGCCACATCACGTGGAACTAAATTTCCAAAAGCAGGATATCTTCTTTCCAAATAATAATCCCGTTCTTCTTCCGGTATCTGATTGGCTTTGCGTGTATCCCCTTTTTGTTTGGGAACCCATATTCTTCCATCATTTCGCAAGGACTCAGACATGAGTGTCAGTTTGCTTTGATGATCTCCTGAAATAGGAATGCAGGTAGGATGAATTTGGGTAAAGCACGGATTAGCAAAATAAGCGCCTTTCTTATGCGCTTTCCATGAAGCGGTCACATTAGAACCCATTGCATTGGTGGAAAGATAAAATACATTACCGTAACCGCCACTTGCCAACACCACTGCATGACCAAAATGGCGTTCTAATTTTCCGGTAACTAAATTCCTGGCGATAATACCCCGTGCTTTCCCGTCAATGATCACTACATCGAGCATTTCATGGCGGGAATACATAGTCACTTTTCCGAGGGCCACCTGTCTTTCAAGGGCCGAATAAGCGCCTAATAATAATTGCTGTCCCGTCTGGCCTGCCGCATAAAAAGTACGTGATACCTGCACACCGCCAAAAGAACGATTGGCAAGCAATCCGCCGTATTCGCGTGCGAAGGGCACACCCAAAGCCACACATTGGTCAATGATATCTCCGCTTACTTCTGCCAGACGATACGTATTGGCTTCTCTGCCACGGAAATCGCCGCTTTTCATAGTGTCATAAAAAAGGCGAAAGGTGGAATCGCCGTCGTTCTGATAGTTTTTAGCGGCATTAATACCTCCCTGGGCAGCAATGCTATGCGCCCGCCTTGGGCTGTCCTGGAAACAGAATGCCTTTACCTGGTACCCTAATTGGGCTAACGAAGCAGAAGCTGAAGCGCCCGCTAAGCCGGTGCCAATCACAATAATCTCCAGGTTTCGCTTGTTAGCGGGGTTCACTAAACGGCAATGTCCTTTATAATTAGTCCACTTGTCAGCCAGGGGACCTTCGGGTATTTTTGCATTTAACTCCATGGTGTTTTTATGCTAAATTATTTTCAAATAATAGGATTCGTTAAGGATGAATGACATCAAAATACATCAGTACCGGCATGCAGGCGAAAGCCGCCGGAATGATAATGGAATACGCATACCCTATTCCGCGAATAATGGGAATGTAGCGTGACGAAGTCATTCCTAATGTGCGGAAGGCGCTTTGAAAACCATGTGCCAGATGGAATCCAAGCGCAATCAAAGCAATCAGATAAATAATGACTACCCACGCATGACTGAATACCAGATGCATTTGTTCAAAGAGGTTGTCAACCGGCATATTGACATACATACCATTATCATAAGTAACGTCGCCCACGCCTCCAAAGAGACCGGCGAAACGCGTATGGAGCCAGAACTGGCTCAAATGAATAATCAGAAAAATCAGGATAATGACGCCCAGCAATCCCATTGCACTGGAATACCAATGTGTATTCGGACGCTTTATCATAGAATATTTCACCGGACGTTTTTTCTTATTTTGAATCGTCACTGCGATACCCTGAACGATATGCAGGATAAAGCCCGCAAATAATCCTACTTCCAACAAATGCATCACCCAGTTGGTGCCCAGAAAATGAGCTACTTTGTTGAATGTGGCTCCGTGATCAGGTACAAAAATGCAGGCATTGGCTGAAGCATGTACGATCAGAAAAATAATAAGAAAAATGCCAGTGAAAGCCATCACCAGCTTTTTGCCGATAGCGGAAGTAAAGTATTGTCCCCACCTCATATAAATAAATTGAGCTATTTAATTGTGAAAGTCCTAACGAGAGGCAAACTTACAGCAGAATGATGATTTTACCAAAGGAATAGATAAAGGCCCCCGGCCCCAAAGGGGAGGAAATTGTAAT
>SCQV01000394.1 GCA_004299085.1 Chitinophagaceae bacterium
GCACAATGTGCTTGGATTTTATGTAGTCATCATTGCACTCATACTGGCATTAACGGGAATGGTGTATTCCTTTACCTGGTTCAACGCTGCAGTATATGCAGCGGGTTCGTTAAGCGTTACGCCTCCGGCTATGAAAATGTATCAATCCACCGCTTCATTAGAAAATGATACGCATCCGCTCGATAAAGCTTTCCTGACAGCCATTGAAAAGAACCCTGATGCCAAAAGATATATGGTTAGTCTGCCTGCCGCAGCTCAGTCACCTTTGATTATCAGAGCTTACCATAGAAAAGAAGTTTATTTTGATGCCAACACTTTATATTTCGATCAATATTCAGGGGAACCATTAGGCACGCAACTTTATAAGGACATGAACAATGGTGAAAAGCTGATCATGATGAATTATGATCTCCACGTGGGCTCCATTGGCGGATTACCTGGAAAAATCATTGCTTTTCTGGTAAGTCTTGTTTGCGCCAGCCTGCCGGTAACCGGTTTTATCATCTGGTTAGGAAAGAAAAAGAAGAAAGCGAAGCCTGTAAATTCAATCCGGTCCGTAAAGCGAGTAGTTACTATTTGATTTATTTTTTGTCATAAAGTAATACTTTATGAAAAGGATTTCGTCAATTAGTAATATTTGGTATCTTTGTAAAATGTATTCACTGGACATCTATCAGGATCTATTGGCACATTTATCCAAAAGGCAGGCAACTGTAATTACCGGAATGAGACGGGTAGGGAAAAGTACGGCCGTGCAATATCTCCTGCAACAGGCTTCTCATTCTAATCAATTATATTTAGACTGTGAAAGGATAGAAATAAGGGTCTTATTTAGCCAGCCGGATTATGAAGGTATCAGGGAAGAACTGGAACTGATGGGAATTGATTTTTCAAAACCGTCCATAATAGCCATAGATGAGATTCAGCTTGTGGATAACCTTCCCAGTGTCATTAAATACCTGTATGATACTTATTCTGTAAAATTCATTCTGACAGGATCCAGTTCTTACTATATGAAGAACAAGTTTTCGGAAAGCCTGTCGGGAAGAAAGAAAATATTTGAAATGTATCCGCTCAGCTTTAAAGAATTCCTTGTCTTTAAAAAGCATTGGAAGCCGTTATATGAGAAATACGCGTGGAAGCCGTTCACGAATGCATGGTTTAATAAAGCAAAAGATTGGTATGAAGAATACATTCAATTTGGCGGTTTCCCTGAAGTAGTTTTACAAGATTCAGAGATTGATAAGCAGGAGTTGCTTACCGATATTATCAATTCTTATATTGAGCTGGATGTAAAGCTGCTGGCAGATTATACGGTGAGTGAAGATCTCTACAAATTAGTAAAGCTGCTGGCAGCAAGGTCGGGCAATAAGGTGGATTATTCCAAGCTGGGCAGTATTTCAGGAATTAACAGGCAAAAAATAGCCACCTATATCCAATTGCTGGAGCATACCTATTTAATATATCAGATTGCTCCTTTCACTAAAAATATTGATAAGGAGATTTCGCAACAAAAGAAGCTTTATTTTGCCGATACAGGAATATTGAATATTTTAGGAAGCAATCAGCTTTCAAGTGGGCAAGTATTCGAAAACGCAGTGGCTGCACAGTTGAAGCCACGGGGCGAATTACAATATTATCAAAGGAAAACAGGACAGGAAATTGATTTTATTTTACGTGGAAATACCGCCATTGAAGTAAAAGAAACACCTGTTGAACAACATAAAAGTATATTAGAGCAAAGAGCTTCCGGCATAAAGGTTAATAAACAATTTTTAGCAGGACGTTCCCCTGCTCAAAAAGAGTTTAAAGATTTTATATGGGGAGGCTCCATATTTTAATTTACTGTGTGATTTATTTTTCGTCATAAAGTAATACTTTGTGATAAAATTTTCATCAATTAGTAAGAATAACGCCATTTCGTAATCATAATACTCCTTAAGCATGCCTGTCGATATCGCACCCGAAATCCGCTTCCGCACCGCCCGCAGCGGCGGCAAAGGGGGGCAGCATGTCAATAAGGTGGAGACAATGGTGGAAGGTTTGTTTGATATTGCAGCTTCTGCTTTATTGGATGAAAAGCAAAAACATCTTTTGTTTGAAAAACTCAAAACTCGTATCAATAAAGAAGGCATTTTTTCTGTTCGGTCTCAAGCTGAGCGAACTCAGTTAGGCAATAGGGAAATAGTGGTTAAGAAAATGAATCTCCTGATCAATAAAGCATTTATTCCAGATAAAAAGAGAAAGAAAACAAAGCCCTCCAAGGCAGCTAAAGAAAAAAGATTAAGTGAAAAAAAGAGGATGGCTGAAAAAAAGGAAAACAGAAAAAAGGACTGGTGACTTCTATCATTTCCCATTATGTACATAATTTTCCAATGGCAGCCGGTTTGTGATAGATCGTGCCAGCGTCATTTCATCGGCATATTCCAACTCGCCTCCAAACGCGATTCCGCGCGCGATGGTCGTGATTTTTACCGGGAAATCTTTTAGCCTCTTAGATAAATAATAAATGGTGGTGTCTCCTTCAATGGTGGGGCTGATGGCCATAATAACTTCCTGTACGTTTCCCTCCTTCACTCGTGCTATTAACTGATCAATATTTAATTCATCCGGGCCGATACCATCTAAAGGAGAAATAACACCGCCGAGCACATGATATACTCCATTAAACTGTTCCGTATTTTCTATAGCCATTACATCCCGGATGTTTTCCACCACACAAACCGTTTCCTGTCTCCGTGAATGATTACTACAGATGCTGCATATCCCGTTATCCGACACATTTCCGCATATCCGGCAAAACTTAATCTCCCGGCGCATTTTCATAATGGCTTCCCCGAATTTATTCACTTCAGCTTCTTCCTGCTTCAATAAGTGTAACACGAGGCGCAACGCCGTTTTCTGTCCAATACCCGGCAGTCTGGACAGTTCGGTTACTGCATTTTCAATAAGTTCAGAGGAAAATACCATGCTGCAAAGGTACAGGAAATGATATGCCAGAAAATGATAGAATTATTGAATTTCTTTCTTATTTTTGCCCAATATTTAAGAAAAATTCTGATTATGTTTCCAAATGGTATGACACATCCGCAGGTTTCCAACGTATGGGGGCACCTATTTTTAGCGTTAGCGGTTATCGGGCTATTAATTCTAATCTCCTTTATACTGTCGAAGTATGTTTTTTTCAAAAACATCACCCAGTTACATGAGCATGTATAATATTTAGGCGGGAATATACAGGCAATCCGCTATTCCTGAATCTCCGGAAAGCTGAATTTCAGATCGTTGTAATCATTATCCCAGTTGGCTTTTACAGAAAACTTATCGGGAATGGAATGTACCTGTTCCGGCTGCCTTTTTCCCTTGCAATAATAGCAACCCCTGTCCCATTTGCCATTATGGTTATCATCTTTTAAAATACGCACCTGATAAGTTCCCGGATCCAGATATCCCTGTTTCCATGTATTTCCCTTTATCGGGGAGCTGTAAAGCATCTGGTCATTCAGGTAAAGCTGTACTACGTATAGATTTGTTGTATCCGATGTATCGAAATGCAGCGTGAGTGTTCCGTAATCGGAAAGCGATTTAGACCGGAAGTTGACTGTATCTGGTCTTGCCTGCGTGAGTCCTGAAGTATCCGTTGCAAAAGCGCTGTCTAATATCAACCGGTAGGGCATATCTTCTTTCCATTTGTAAGCAAGCTGAACTGATTTGTGCATCGTATCTTCATGAAATACAAAAGGCACAGGATGATAGGTGGTGTCTTCCAGCAGAATGATTTTAGAGCTGTCTATTTCTTTTAATGGTGTTTCAAAATTAACCACTAAAGGCTTGTTCAGATCTTGTTGACTGCCATTAAGCTGAACCCCCACCTGCAGCTTTTTAATTTTTCCCTTCTCTTTGGATGGAGGTGCCGGAGCCGCTTCTGAAGATTTGGGAACATTTTCTTTTTCTAAAAAGCTCAACAGCGTGATTCCACTTATATTACTGTCCACTTTTAACGGCTGGCTTATAAACGCAATAGCCTCGGTGCTGTCGTCATATTCCAAATCCCCGTTTGTTTCATCCAGAGCGAAAATCTTAAAAGTGCCGTGCGGTAAGTTCTGAAATAAAAAAGAACCATCTCCGTTTGTACGGGCATAATACACCGGCTTTTCTTTGGATACAACCGAATCTTGGGTATTTACATAAAGCATCACGGCAGCCGTGCTGTCCGGCAAGCCGGTTTTGGCCGTTATTACCTTGCCTCTGATTTCCAGTGAATCCAAATAACTGCCGGTAGAAAATACATAACGGAAGTTTTTGATCGGATTTCCTTCGTTAATACCTTCAATGGCGTTCCCCATATTAATGATATAAGTGGTATTAGGCTTCAGCGTATCAAACCAGGTAATGCTCAACGAACGCAGTTTAGAACGGAATTGCGGCTGGCGTTTGGGGGTGGGCGCAATGATAAGCTGCTTTGACAGATCAGATAATTGGATGAACTTATTAAAATCCAGCTCAATTTTTTTTGAATTAAAATGCAAGGAAGAGTCAGGCGGAACGGTCCTTACCAAATAAGGCGGAAGGGTATCTTTCGGGCCGCCGGTTGGAGCCACAATTTGCGCACAACGCGGAAACGCAAAGGCAATCCAGAGTAATAACAGGACGACAAGATATACCGGTAATTTTCGCATCAGGCAGAAATAAATTTCTGCAAACTTATGCTTTGTAGAGATTATATTGAAATAGGACTTATTTAATCATCTCACTACAACTAAAATTCTTGCAACCTACTTCCTCTTTTTCTCCCAATCCTCTAATTGTTTCACTCTTGCATTCACATAATCCCATATCGGATCCTCTAAGGGTGTAGGTTTACCATCTATGCGGTGCAGATACCTCCGGTAATACTTTAGTGCCATTAATGGTTTCTTTAGTTGAATATCATACAGCAGGGCTTTACTATAAATCTGTGAAGGATTATGAAAAATATAATATGCCGTATCATATTGGTGAAAAGCTTTGTCATATTGTTTTAAAATAGTGTAAATGGATGCCTTGGCATCAAAGTATTCGGTGGCTTGCTTATCCAACGCCATTCCGATACATTCATCTAAAGTGGCCAGACTTTCTGAATATCTTTTTTGCTCCTTAAATGCAATAGCTTCTGTGAAAAGCACCGGACGGGTCTGATAATGATGCACAATCAAGTAATCGCATAAATCCACACATGGTTGGTATTGTTTTAAATAAAAATATCCGATAGCGCCATATAAATATGAATTCAAATCAATGGTATTCATCCTTTTCAACCGTTCTATCAAAGGAAAAATGACCGGATATTTATTTTGCTGATAAGCTGATTTTATTTTCTCTTCAATCAATCCGGCATCTAAAGAATCTCTTTGCAAAGCGGCATCTAAAATACTGTCCGCCCGGTTGTATATTTTTTGCCCTAACCAATAATCAGCCAATGAAGCCGTCACCTGCGGGTCATTCGGATTAATAAAATAGGAAAGCTGATAATAATATCCTGCCGCCGGAAAATTGGACATCTGATTCCATGTAAAAGCAGCTTCTTTATAATATGCAGCCACATCGGGTTTCAGGTCAATTAAACGGCAGAAATAATGTAAGGCAAGCGGATTGTTCTGCTTTTTTAAATTGATTTTTCCTAAATAATTACAGGCGACTATATTGGAAGAATCCTGATTCCAGATTTTCAAATAACATTCTTCGGCGTTCGCAAGCTGGTTGCTCATATAATAAGTATAACCCAGCAAGGACAGGTTGTGTATATTTTCAGAATCCGCCTGAACGAAAAGTTGCAGATAGCTTGCCGCCTGGGCATATTCCTGGCTTTCAAAATATTGCATTAAGACGCTTTTATCAGGCGCGGAAGGAGATTGAGCAACGGATATACCTGTTGAAAACGCTCCCAAAATGGCTATAATAAATAGTTGCTTCATCTGCAAATAAACTAAATATTTAGTAAATTTAAAAATTTAGTTTACAATACTTAGATAGTGATAGTACCCTATAGGCGAGTAGAAGCTTTTAAAAGGACTATTATTTCAAAAGCCAAAATCATTCATCAGATTCCTGGCCAATTGCAAATAGCTTGATGTAATACGCATTTTGAATTTACCATTGGTAATAGCTATAGTCTGGCCAGTTTGATTGGTAGCTGTTGCATGAAAGACTCCACCAATAATCTGACTTGACTGATCCACTTGGGTAACCGTAATTGCACCGGCATATCCCTGTGTAACGGGAGTCACATAATAAGTAGCGGTATCCTTTCTATTTCCCATATAGATCACAATAGATGTGGTAGTGGAATCTGCGAAAGAAGACTCATTGTTGATGGTAACCGGACTACTAAAGTCAACCTGATCATTCAGGATTATCATCATGATAGATGTATCCTGCCTATGGATGCTTAGACCAACCAAACCTTTTCCGCCGGCACTATCCACCGCTTCTTCCACATTTGCCTGCCATGGAGTTCCGTTCACATCTGCACTAAAATAATACTGGGCGCCGGGTTTGGGATTATTTTCTTTGGTACAGCTTTGGAAGCTATAAACTATTGTCCCAAGCAATAGCAGGGTGATGGCTGTTTTGAAAGTTTTCTTCGGATGCATGTTAATAAAGATTAAAGTATGATAAAAGACTAACTCTATACTATAAAATTCAATTATGAATACTTCGCACTTCTTTTTCTCGGAATAGCGTTGTTTTTCAACGCAATCATCAGTACATTTTTATAGCGCATCATATCATCTTATGTAAATAGGAAGCCTGCAGATAAAAGGAAAGGGTTGAAAGAATATATTAACAGTGCAAATAAACTAATTATTTAATAAATCTAAAAATTTATTTTCCTTCCACAAAATCCCGGTACGTAGCACATTCCCTGATGACTTCCTTATTAAACTGAGAATTGCTGTATTTATCCTTTAAAATGTTGAAGTAGCGATGAAATTTAGTGTTTTGAATATTTTGTAAAGTAGTATTCAATTTAGGTGAGCCATCGCGGTTTGAATAACCGTACCCTCCCCCATTAGTTAACATTTGAGAAAGCGTCGAATCCCTTTTAACGTAGAAATAAAATTGATTCTGTTCGCATTTAGCTGCCATAAAGCAGGCAAGTGCAGCAAGTTCTTTATTGGATGCCACTTTCATCGCTCTATCAAAATAAATCTTTGCTTGATTAGTGGAAAAATAATTTATTGAATTCACTAAGTCCTTTTGATGATAATAATTGTATAGCCAAAGATCGCCTGAACTCCAATTTGGTTTTACTAATAGCCAGCTATTTCCGTAATAGCTCATGTTATAAGCGCCACAGCCTAGCAGATAATAATCTTTTGCAGATGAAGAATCATTTTTAGCGTTTTCAGATAATTGTTGCATCCGCACAGCGAATTGGTATGGTGTATATTTTACTGTATCCGCTTTAGCAGATGCATGCACGTCTATAATGGCAGTGACGAATGAATTAGCAGCAAGATAGGTTTTGAATGGGTCTTTGCTCCAAAAAGAATCGGCAACATGCCACCACGCTTCCGCAGCTTCTTTATAATGAAATACAGATATGGCTTTACGCCCTTTAATAAAATACAGATAGTTAAGCCCGATAAAAGGATAGGCGAAATCATTGGAATATCCTAAATAGGATAGATCAAGCCGATGAGCCGTCTGCATGAGTTGTATGTCTTCAGAAGAAGGATTCGGTTGACTATAATAAGCGATTAAATTATTTAAAGTTGCGTTCGAAGTTGTATCTACCATTGCATTAAAATCGTTATTACTGGTGAACACCTCTCCGCTTCGATTGAACTGATTGGTGGTGAACAGGTTCATCAGCCAAGCTTTTGCAGGTGCATACATCGCCCAGGTAGAAACAACCGGGCGGTTACAAAGCCAACCTCGGCTCTTTTGGGTCGCCGATGCTT
>SCQV01000395.1 GCA_004299085.1 Chitinophagaceae bacterium
CGGTGTTCATTATTCCTTCTATTCTTAAATATTGAATAACGAACATCGAATTATGATTTTAGAAGTATCGAAATTTCATCATTCATGATTCGTTAATCGGTGTTCATTATTCCTTCTATTCTTAAATATTGAATGACGAACATCGAATTATGATTTTAGAAGTATCGAAATTTCATCATTCATGATTCGTTAATCAGTGTTCATTATTCTCTTTATTCTTAAATATCGAATAACGAACATCGAATTATGATTTTAGAAGTATCGAAATTTCATCATTCATGATTCGTTAATCAGTATTCATTATTCCTTCTATTCTTAAATATTGAATAACGAACATCGAATTATGATTTTAGAAGGTTTACTTAATACCTTCTTCATTTCTCTTCTTTTATCATATTTCTTTGTGCTGTTTCAATGCTTTTGACAAATATAGATACAAGCTCGTTATTCTCATTCATAATAAGTTTCAGCTTTTCATCAGATTGGTAAAGTTTTGATCTATGAATTATCTTCAGACAAACAAAGGTTTCTCGTAGCTCCTTCAGCACAACCTTTATTTTATGTATAAAATCTTTTCTGGACTCCCCGCTCTGTGCCTCACCATAATTCAAAGCAGGCGATGTACCTGAACGAAGTAATTGGCCTGAAAGGTGGTTCCCTGCTCTTGAAGTAACCATTGACTCTGCAATTTCTATAATTAAAACTGCGAAGTTGATGAGGCGTTCTTCGAGATCGAATTTGTTAATATTCTTATCCATTTCCCAATTATTCATTATAATCTTATACGGGAACTTTCCCCTTCATCATTCATGATTCGTTAATCAGTATTCTTTATTCTTGAATATCGAATATCGAACACCGGATAATGATTTAAGAAGTAAAGTCCCTACTTCATCATTCATGATTCGTTAATCAGTGTTCTTTATTCTTGAATATCGAATATCGAACACCGGATAATGATTTGAGAAGTAAAGTCCCTACTTCATCATTCATGATTCGTTAATCAGTGTTCATTATTCTCTTTATTCTTAAATGTCGAACGCTGAATAATGATTTAAGAAGTAGCGTCCCTACTTCATGATTCGTTAATTAGTACTCGTAATTTAATCTTCTCAATGCCATCTCTCCACTTCCTTTTTTTCTACCGATCCATGCATATATTTTCCCCACGTAAGATTGTCCACGCCATCCTTTTGTGCTTTGGCTCTTTCTATGGCGTAATTGGCTGCGGTTTCTACCACCCATTCAAAATTTTCATCGCCCACTGAATGCCGGTCGGCATCGGGAGCAGGATTGCAAAAATCTATCGCATAAGGCACGCCATCACGTACCGCGAATTCCACCGTGTTGAAATCATACCCAAGAAACTGGTTTAAACGAATTACATAGTTCTCTAATAATTGCAAAAGGTTTTCATCAAACTGATGATCGGCACGATAGCGTAAATGATGCGGATTCCGAGGTTCATAAGGCATCATGCGCACATGCTTCCCTCCGATGCAATAACAACGGAAATATGACTGGAAAGTAATTTCTTCCTGCAGCATCATCACCAACTGACCTGTTTCACCGTGCTTTTCAAAAAATTCTTCTTTATCATGAAGCTTATACACGCTTTTCCACCCGCCACCGGCAAAAGGTTTCATATAAGCAGGGAAACCGACATACTCAAATATGGTATCCCAATCCATAGGATAGGCTAAGTTCCTAAAAGATTCGTTAGAGGTATCAGTGGGTAATTCACGGGAAGGAAGTAAAACGGTTTTAGGTACGGGAATTCCAATTTTTGTGGCTAAACAATTATTGAAAAACTTTTCATCTGCGCTCCACCAGAAAGGATTATTGATAACGGCTGTTCCGCAGAGCGCTGCGTTTTTCAGATATGCGCGATAAAAAGGTACGTCCTGCGAAATACGATCTATAATGACGGCATAACCACTCATTTCCCCCTGCATCACCTTATCAATTTTCACCGGCTCTGCCACAATACCTTCTTCATTTTTACTGTTTACTTTGTCAATAAAAGCTTGGGGAAAGCTATTTTCCATACCGGAGAGTATGCCAATTTTTTTCATATAAATGATGGTTTAAAATTTTATTTTTGATAGATAATGCGGAAACATTTCTTTCCAAACCGGCCAGTCGTGTGTGGCATTAGGCCGTATATCCAGCCAGTGAGAAATACCTTTCTGATTTAATATGCCCGAGAGCCGTTCATTCTGATCACGGCAAATATCATTGTCGGCAACGCCTAAGATAATGCCCATCTTCCAAAGATCAGGATCCTGTGCTCCGGGTAAGAAATCAACGGGATTATTGTAATACACATCGTCATCGTAATATCCGAAAGCCCGGGATTTTATATCGAAAGCTCCGCTCATGGAGAAAATATGAGAAACTGCACCCGGATGCTTGAAAGCAAAATTTGCCGCATGATATCCCCCAAAGCTACAGCCTGCCGTGACAACCTGGCGATGGCCGGTTTCATGAGCGGCACGTTCCGCTACTTCATGGAGAATGAGCCTGTCATAACAATTATGATTATAAGAGCGGATATTGGGCGACACCTCATGATTATACCAACTGTCGGCATCAATGCTGTCGGGACAATAAATCTTTACCAGGCCTTCATGAATGAACCATTGGGCGGCATCAATCATTCCCCGGTCTTTGTTTTCATAATATTTACCCTTGGAACTTGGGAACAGGATCACCGGCACACCACGATCTCCGAATACGAGCATTTCAAACTCTCGGCCAAGATTGGGAGAATGCCATTTGTAGTAATGCTCTGTCATGAGAAGCAGGATATTTATTCCAAATGTATTTATTTGGATTAAGATAGGCAAAAAATCTTTCCTGCAACAACCACCTTTTTGTAGAATAAAAAAATGGCAGATTACTTACATCACACCGCTCAACCATCTACCCTTGCTACATTCCTGTCCTGGGGGAGTCAAAAGGAGCTGGTTGTGTAAGACCTGCCGGGGCAAAGATAAGAAAAAATCTTATTCAGCAGATTTTACAATATCTCCTTTTAACATCAATAGATTAGTTTCCGCTAATTTGGCATTATACCGTGCGGAAATTAAGGTGAAACGTGCTTCGGCAAGGCTTTGCTGTGCTTCTTTTACTTCCAGCGAACTGACCTGGCCCTGTTGAAAGGCGGCCAAATTTACGTTTACGTTTTCCTCAGCGACTGTGAGGTTTTCTTCGGCTAACCGGATAGCCTTGATATAATACTCATAGCTTTTATAGGCATTGCGGAGCTCTACGGAAACCAATGATTGCTGATTTTGAAGGCTGAGCTGACTATAAGCGATATTCAATTGAGCATTTTTAGCCTGTTGATTATGCAGAAATCCCTGGAAAATAGGCACAGAAGCGGAAAAGCCATAATTAAGGCCTCTTGTCTGGTTCAGGAGAAAGAATCCGGCTTCTGAATTATTGCTGCTGAAGGCATAGCTGGAGTTAAAGGAGATGGTGGGCAGGCGGCTGCGCTGCACTTCCTTCAACGCAAGCTGGGAAATATCAATATTCTTTTTAGCTAATAATAATCCGGGATTATTAGCTAATGCCACCTGTTTGATGGAGATATAATTTAAAGAAGTATCAACAGGGATACTGTCCGAGACTGAATATTCATTATCTACAGAGATAGCGATCAACTGATTCAAAGAAGCCTTGCTTTCTTCAATCAAAGTTTGCTGTTGCAGATAAGCGGCTTTTTGAGAATTCAAATCCACTTGCGCCTGCAGCAAATCTATTTTAGAGCCCAACCCACTCGTAAATTCATTTTTTGCAATCTTGACACGTTCTTCAGAAATGGACATTTGTTCTGCAATGGAAGCTAATTGCTCTTTTTGTTGAACAATATTATAATAAGACTGAATGATCTGAGCAATGGTATTCACCACCTGGTTTTTTACTGTTAAGGTGCCGGCTTCTTCAATAGCTTTCAGCTTATCTTTGGTGGCAAAAACTTTTAATCCGTCAAACAGTGTCCAGTTCAGGTTGGCAGAAAGGGCTGTCTGGCCTGATTTCGCCCCGTTCCTTTCTACTTTGTTGCCGTTGGAATACTTTTGACTAACACTTTCGGTGGACCATGTTTTAGAGGCGCTGCCGTTAATGGTGGGTAAAAAAGCTCCAAATGCATATTGATAATCTACTGCCGCTGCCGCTTCCTGATTTTTTGCCATCAGGATGTTGTAATTATTTTTTAACCCGATAGTGATAGCTTCATCCAAAGTCATTAACTGTTGTGCCTGGCTCTGAGAGGAACAGCATAAGCATAAAAACCCAAAAATAAAAATAGCTGTTAGCTTCATTATAATAAGTTGAATTTAATTATAGAATTAGGTATTTAATGCGCATAACCTTGATTATGTTGTTCTTTCTTTGCCTTGAAGCAAAGAAAGAACCAAAGAAAATTCAAGACTTACGAAAAATGACTAAAATTTACCTCATTCCGCTACGGAAAATAATGCTCCGATTGACTTTTGGCCTATAATTGGCCTTTGTGTAGCTCAACATTAGCCTAAATCTAAACATATTTTCCGTTTAACGCTCCATTCTGCAAATTTCTTAACGTCATTTTTCTAAGGTCGTTTCGGCAATGCCCTGATTATCTAAATAACGAGGGCTAAATACCTAATTCAATTTAATTATTTCTCACTTCAGTTTTAGTCAATCCTGTGAAATGTGTAATGCTGTCTCCTGCAGAATTCCTTCCCCATCAATCAGATTCACCGGTTTTCTCCGGGACAGGAAAGAATACATGGCCGGTATCACGAACAAGGTTAAAATAAGTGCAAAAATGATTCCTCCTACGATTACAATTCCCAACGGAATACGGCTGGTTGAAGCAGCGCCGAGGGACAATGCAATAGGTAAAGCGCCTAAAGACATGGCCAGGCTAGTCATTAAAATGGGGCGCAGACGCAGGGAAGAGGCTTCAATGGCGGCATTGATTTTACTCATGCCAGCATCGCGCTTTTTATTGGCAAATTCTACAATGAGAATTCCATTCTTTGTAACTAAACCAATCAGCATAATCATGCCGATTTCTGAAAAGATATTCAAGGTCTGATCAAACAGCCATAAGCAAAGCACTGCACCGGCTAAAGCCAAAGGTACCGTGATCATAATAATAAAAGGATCAATCCAGCTTTCAAATTGTGCAGCCAATACTAAATAGATCAGTACGAGTGCCAGCACGAATGCAAAGAGTGTGTTGGAGGAGCTTTGTGCATAATCCAGCGATGATCCTGTCAATGCGGTGCTGAAAGAAGGCCCTAAAGTTTCTTTTGCAATTTTTTGCATTTCAGTTATACCCTGGCCCTGTGTGATGCCCGGCGCCAAACTGGCGGAGATGGTAGCCGATTTATACCGGTTATAATGATAAATAGTAGGGGGGGCGGTGGAAGTTTCCAAAGTAACGAGATTATCCAGAGAAATGGATTGTCCCTGATTATTTCTTACATAGATGTTTTTCAGATCGGATGGTGCATCGCGATAATTCCATAGCAATTCGCCTACCACATCATACTGCATGCCGTTGATAGTGAAATAACCATATCTCACGTTAGATAAAGCCAATTGTAAAGCCTGTGAAACATTCGCTATGGAAACTCCCATCTGGCTTGCTTTGGCGCGGTTAACCGCCACTCTCAGCTCTGGACTGTTAAACTTCAGATCCACATCCACTACCTGAAACATGGGATCTTTTTTTGCTTTATCCATAAACACCGGTAGAATATGTGCCAGGGAGTCGAAGTTTATATTTTGAATTACAAGCTGCACAGGCAATGATGTATGGCGGCTTTGCTGAATGGTCTGCGTCTGTATGGCATAAGCACGACCCTGCGGGAAAAGTCTTTGATGGCTGTTGAAGTAATTAACGATCTGTTGCTGAGAACGATGACGTTTATCAGGGGGTGTTAAAGTTACATACATAAATGCCGTATTACTTCCGCCATTGCCGCCAAAAGAAGGAGAAGTGACGGAAAGGATCATATTACGTTCAGGAATGGAATCCATAATAAAGCTCACTTCATTCTTCACGTATTGATCCATCGAAGTAAAAGAAGTCCCTTCCGGTGCTGTCATGGAAACCCTGAACTGGCTTCTGTCTTCTAAGGGAGCCAATTCGGATTTAAGGCTTTTACCGACAACCCAGATCATGGCAAGACATATTCCAATGATAAGTAAGGCTGCCCATCTCATTTTCATGAACCGGGTTAAAGAATTTTTATATCCTCCTTCAAACCATTGGAAAAAAGGTTCTGTCTTTTTATAAAATTTAGAATGATGATGGGCGTCCCGCGCCATCTTCAGGTTAAGGACAGGCGTGAGCGTTAGAGAAACGAATGCTGACAGTAATACTGCACCGGCAACTACGATACCAAACTCACGGAAGAGCCTTCCGACAAATCCCTGTAGAAAGACAATAGGCAAAAACACAAATGCTAAAGTGATGGAAGTGGCTATGACGGCAAAAAATATTTCCTCCGAACCTTCACGGCATGCCTGCATTTTAGGCATACCTGCTTCTAATTTTTTGAAAATATTTTCCGTGACAACAATACCATCATCCACCACAAGCCCGGTGGCCAATACAATCCCCAATAATGTGAGGATATTGATGGAAAATCCGCATAAATACATGATGAAAAATGCTCCGATAAGAGAAACCGGTATATCAAGTAAAGGGCGTATTGCGATAATCCAGTCGCGAAAGAAAAAATAAATGATCAGAATGACTAATGCCAGCGCAATAATCAAAGTTTCTTTCACTTCACTGATGGAGTTTTTGATGTATTGGCTATCATCGAAAATGATATTCAGCTTCAGATCTTT
>SCQV01000396.1 GCA_004299085.1 Chitinophagaceae bacterium
GAAGTGGGAAATATCTCGCCAATAATAACCCAACAGACCGGGCCAAAGGAAAAGGCAAAGCTGGCAATATATAACAGGAGAAGAAGCAGTATCCAGGGACCGCTTACCACATTCAGACTGAATAAGATGCCAATGGCTATTAACGCGATAATGGCCAGCGATACTCCTAAATTGAGCAAGGGCTTTCTGCCCCATTTATCCACAGTGAAGATAGCCACGAATGTGAAGAGCACATTTACAATGCCTATGGTAACCTGGCCGCCAAAAGCGCCACCCAAGGTAAAACCGGCTTCATCCAAAATGCGAGGGCCATAATAAATGATAGCATTGATCCCCGAAACCTGTGATAAAAAAGGCAAGAGTAATCCAATGATCAAAGCAGTCCGGTAAGTGGGAGATAATAATTCTTTCAGGTTACCTTTTTTATCTGTGAAAGAGGCTTTAATGGCTGCTACTTCCCGCAAGGTCGTTTCTTCATCATTCACTTTTCCCAGTAGCTTTTTGGCTTTATGTTCCTGTTTCATCATCAAGAGCCAGCGTGGCGATTCGGGGACAAAAAACAAACAAATCAGAAATATCATAGCCGGTATCACGCCAACACCCAGCATACCTCTCCACACATGTTCTTTTATAATCCAAAAGAAAAAGCCATTACCTGCAGAAGCGATGTTCAACGAAGATTTTAATAGAGAAGCATTGGAGAAATAGGCGCATAAAATACCAATGGTAATAGTAAGTTGATATAAAGTAACCATTCTGCCTCTCAATCTTGCGGGTGAAAATTCTGAGATGTACAACGGCGAAACCATTGACGCTACACCAATACCCAGCCCTCCCACGAAACGAAAGCCAATTAAAACCGCTTCTCCTTTCGACAACATGCAACCTATTGCAGAAACCGTAAATAACAATGCAGATAATAACAAAACTTTTTTTCTTCCATAGCTGTCGCTTAACTTTCCAGCAATAGCCACACCAATGATACATCCCAACAAAGCACAACTGACAAACCAGCCTTCCATTGCTGCCGACATAGAAAATTCACTTTTAACAAAACCTACAACACCTGAAATTACAGCGGTGTCAAAACCAAATAAAAAGCCGCCCAGCGCGGCAATCAGGCAAATGAGCATGAGATATCTAAAACGGGAAGATGACTGGTTCATAAAGTGTTATATTTATTCAAATGATTTAAGAATAATGATCAACGATTTAAGATTTAAGAACCGGATGAGGAACAAAAAATCATGAAAATCATCCACGGCTAATGGGCATCCTTACATTATATTTAATCTTTCAAGAAGGCTTTCACCACCTTAATCACTCCCTCACATTCATTCATTAACACATAACTTTCAGCCGCTGCCGGTATCACAAAGGTCTCTGCATAATGAAACCGCTGCTTAAAGCCACTTTTTGTTTCAACTAAAACAGAATCTCCTTCAACCAACATCAGCACATGACAACTATCTTTTGTTTTTATTTCTACTTTATCTTTAAACTCATAACGATCTACATCATAAAAATGCTGCGGGTGCGTTGCCAGATGAATTTGTGTACAGTCCTTGCCGGCATTGATTACAACCGGTTTTGAAATTAATTCTTTTTTTACTTTTTCTCCTTTACGGCTAAAATCCAAATTGTTAAATGCATGTTCAATATTAATAGGTCTCGGTTCCCCATCCAAAT
>SCQV01000397.1 GCA_004299085.1 Chitinophagaceae bacterium
GGCATCAGATTTCCTGAATCTTTTACTCCTGCCAGGCGCTTTATTTTTGATTCCAATAAATCACCTGCGGTACCAAATATGGAAGCGATGGCTGCAATAATCATCCAGTCAACTAATGAATAAGTATGCCCAAAAAACCCGTAAATAGCACCGGCTATGATGGTGATTATAATACCTCCAATAGTGCCTTCCCAGGTTTTCCTGGGAGAAATGGAAGGGAAAAATTTTGTTTTCCCGATTAGTGATCCCACCATATAAGCCATTGTATCATTGATCCAGATGCAGAATACGATTCCAAGAGGAATGACGGCGATATGATTCCATGAATAATCCCAGCGAAGGTTTACCATCAATCCAAAAGGCATAGCAATATAGATTAGCCCCAATAAGCTATACCAGAGATTCCGGAAACGAAGCCTGGGCATGAAAAGCCCTTCATTGATGAAAATGATAATGATGAGCATAAAACTGCCCCACAAGCCTAAAAACCCGGCGGGTATATACACTATCTGAAAATGCGTACCGGAAAATAAAAAAAATACGGCAACCACTAACAAATAGACACAGGGGCGATGCCAGGAAGAAACCTGCAGATAGCCCGGATCAATGTTTTCTACTAATGTAAAATATTCCCTGGTGCATCCTAATGCAATGATCAGAAATAAAATAAAGAAAGAAGCTTCATTCCACAAGATGCCGCCAAGCATAATAATGCCGAAAATAAAGGCGGAAATAGCACGCGTATAAAACGTTTTCATACAGAATAATTATTGGGTCTCTGTTTCCTGTATTAATTGCAAGGCTTTTTCTGAAAAATCTTTATATACATACACATAAGCTTCACCAAATACGCCATACGAAGAATCACGCTGATTAATAATCACGCTTTCTATTTCATTTTCCTTCAGCATTCCTTTCACCAATTCAGCCTCAAAAGGACTTTTCGTTTTATATACCATTACCCAGTCTTTTTCCATCACTATGCATTTAAGTTAAAGGCAATTCCCTGTTCCCGGCTTGTTTTGCAAAAATCCCCGGAACGGGATACTGTTTAATAAACTTCCAAAATACGATAAATAATCCAATGACCACCGCGAAGCTGATAATACCGGCAATCAGCGGCGTTGGCTCATTCGTGTTGATATTGTATTTGATATAATGATGCTGAAACAGGAATAATAAAAATACCTGCAAGCCATTATTAATAAAATGAGCCAGTATAGAATACCAGATATTGCCGCTAAAATAATAGATCAGGCCCAGTACAATCCCCAATGCCGCTCTGGGGAAAAAGCCCAGCATTTCTGCATGTAAAAGGCTAAATACTACAGAGGCAATCAATATACCAATCCATGCACGTTTACTCATCCGGATAAAAAGACGTTGCAGTACACCGCGAAAGAAAGCTTCTTCCGCTATAGCGGGAATAACGGCAATAAGCACCATATCATACCACATAGAACCCCAGCTTTTCATCTGCAGCATGGCATTGGTAAGATCAGTGGCTTTTTGATTTAACTGGCGAAATGTCTGATCCAGGCTGCCGAAATGAATATGTTGATTCCAGTCTCCCAATACACCCACCGCAGGCATTGCCAACAATAAAACCACGATGGACATCATTGCACCCGTCAGTCTGAAATTTCCGCGAAAACCTCCATAGCGCAATGGTTCAGGATCAGAAAGATAAAAGAAAATCAATGCAGGAACTAAAAAAGTAAAGACGGAATAAAGCATTTGCATCCATTTCATTACCTCAAGCAGATAGGCGTTTTTCAGATCCCCGTTTTGAAGATCGAATGCCGTAATACCAGTCCAATGTGGCATCAGGAAGCCCATGAATAATAAATAATAAATAGCATTTAAACCGATATAAATACCGATGATAACTATCAATTGGAATGACAACGGTTGTTGTTTTAGATACCTGGACATCGTTCCTTTATTTTTTCATTTCCAACTGGTCCAAAATGGGATGGTCTATGGTGGAGAGGGTGTTTTTTCCACCTTGCAACTGATCAAATACAACGATTGTATTTCTTCCTTTCTTCAACCAGCATCCCGGTAAATATAAAGTCTGCTGAGGGCCTATATGCCAGTAGCGTCCCAGATTATGGCCATTCACAAACACAATACCTTTTCCCCAGTTTCTCATATCTACAAACGTGCTTTCCGTTTCTTTCACATCAAAAGTTCCTTTATAAATAACCGGTGCATCCGTATTGCTGTCGTTGGCTTTAAAACGAATGTGATCCGTATTTCTAAATGGCAAAGAATAATTTTGCCATCCGGTAAGCACATTACCGTTTAAGGTAACCTCGCCGATAATGCCTTTGCGATTATGGATCAATTCATGGCCATAATTTATCCTGCCCAGATTCTCCACCAATATATCCAATCGTGCACCCGCAGGAACATTTATTTCCATAGAATCTTTTGCATGCATCCGGTTCAGAATTCCTGTTCTTTTTCCGTTTACATATACTTCCGCATAATCCCGTAAACCATTTATTTTTAATAAACCATTTCCACCTTCTTTTAAAACAGTCCGGTACAATACATAACCGTATCCCTGATTTAAAGACTCCATATTCATCGGTTGCTCACTATGAACCGGCTTGGGAAGATTATTAAATAAGCCGGCAGATTCAGTAAGCCGGATATCAGGAATGCCGATAAATTTTGGTTGCGCCGGAACCGGCGGCACTTTAGCTCGTTCGGCAGGAGTCAGATGATCCATCAGCAGCTCACGAATAGCCATATACTTAGGGGTCATTACACCGGCTTCGGTTAAAGGAGCATCATAATCATAGCTGGTAATATCAGGTTGAATGGGTTCTTCCTTTGTATAATTGGCTCCATTCATAAACCCGAAATTAGTACCGCCATTGAACATATAATAATTAAATGAAACGCCGGCATCCAATAAACCTCTTGTTTCTTTTATTACTTGTTCTGCAGATACTTTTACAAAGTTATGTCCCCAATGGTCCAGCCAGCCCGGATATAATTCGGGGACAAAATAAGGGCCTTTGCCATCATGATATTCATCCACTAAATTTTTCAGCTTTGCAGGGTCTGTTTCGCCGTTTCCGCCCGGAAGGATTCCCGGTAAAGCGGCGTTCTTAAACAGCCAGTCGCCATCCGCAGTAAAGAAAGGAACATTAAATCCGGCATCCCGCAAATCGTGAGCGACCATTCTTTCATAGGTGGTATCATTGCCAAAAGAGCCATACTCATTTTCCACCTGCACCATAATGACAGGCCCGCCGTGTGTAATTTGCAAAGGCGCTAATTGTTTCCCAAGCTGCATTAAATACGCTTTAGCGAGCTTCATAAAACGAGGATCACGGCTGCGCACCTGAATGCCTTTATCTTTTAATAGCCACCAAGGATAACCGCCAAATTCCCATTCTGCACAAACGTAAGGACCCGGACGAACGATAACCCACAAGCCGAGCTTTTGCGCCTCCCTGACAAAACGGGCTACATCTTCATTGCCGGAGAAAACCCATTTACCCGGTTCAGGCTCATGCATATTCCACATGCAATAAATGGTCACCGTATTCAACCCCATTGCCTTAGCTTTATACAAGCGGTCTTTCCAGTAAGCATCCGGAATACGCACGTAATGCATTTCTCCGGAAAGGATCTGAAACGGCTTATGATCCAGTAAAAAAACGCTGTCGCCTAAAGTGAAGGTATGATACTGCGCCGAAGATCGTTGAGGATATATCATTCCTGCCATCACGGTTATGAGAAAGGTGAACAAGGCTTTCTTTAACATATTATTAAAAGTTTCTTAGCGGGTAAAGATAGGGATAAATGATATGGCTGCCAAAGAGTTAAAGGAGAGCACAAAGACGTTATTAAGGGGTGTCTTTCACAAACAGGAGGCTCCTCTGGAGCCATAGTGATAGTTTTTGTCTTCTTATTTACAAACAGGCCGCTCCTTATAAAGCGAATAATTCCATTCGTATTCTTTCATCCCGATAAACCCTCCTTAGAGATGAAAAACGGATGCAGAGCTTGTGTAAACATATATGGTTATCGAATTTCTGTTGGTATTCGAAGGCTGTTTTACTGATACTATTTTCATTAGTGGCTCATTAGTGGCTCATACTATTCTCATACTCTTAATGCGCTTTAACCATGCTTAATCCGTACTTTATCTACGCTTGATCCATGCTCTTACCATACTTTTTTAAAGGCCCCCGACCCCAAAGGGGGGGAGATTGTTATATTTTTAATGTGGAAGGTCATATCCTGATTTATGCTTTTAGCGCGCTTTAACTTCATCTATACTTTATTATGGGGGTGTCTTGACCTTATGATTTACATCATCAGGAACTTCCTGTTGCCTTGTTAAATATCCAGCCAGCCCTTTTGCCTAAAGGATTAATGACAAAACACTTTCTATTACAATCTGGTTATGGCAGCTTATTGTCCCATATATATTATCGCCTTATGGGTAATTTGTAAACTCTTTTGTTTTTTATTGTTAATTTTTAAATCCCTCCACTTTTGGTTATGCTCGCTTGTTTTGGATTCTCTTGTTTATTATATTCCTTCTATTGACTATCTCGTTGTCTAAAATGTTTGGGGGACACTCCCATCATGTTTTTAAATATCCTTGAAAAATGGTATGGATCATCATAGCCAAGTTGTACAGCGATGGTTTTGATATTCATTTGTGTATTCCACAACAAGTAACAGGCTCGTTGCACTTTAAGGAAGATGTAATAGTTGTAGGGAGAATCATGCACTTTCTCTTTGAATAGAGCGGAAAGATGTGAGATAGATAACTTCATCATTTGTGATATCTCGTACAAGTTCAGGTTTTTGTCCAGGTTTTGCTTCATCATTTCAATACAGGCGTCAATCGTACTTGTTTGCTTACGGCCGGAATCTGATCTTGAAAATATCTCGTTTTTGAATGAAGCCAGATAATTATACAGACAATTGTTGGCATAGATAACGGCATCATTGTTATTGATCATAGATGCATAATGCACTATCTCTTCGAAAAGCACATTCCTTTCATTGGAAGGAACCACTATTTTTGGTGTAAGCGAACGCTTTCCCATCAGGTAATGAGAATAATCGGCTGCCATTTCACCCGTGAAATGCACCCAATAAATAGTCCACGGATTTCCCGGATCCGAGCCGTACTTATGTGCCACATTTTCCGGCAGTATAAAAAAATGATTAGCCTTTAGCTTATAAGTTTTTCGATGAATGGAAAACCAACCTTCGCCATGAATACAATATATAAGTATAAATTGGTTACATCCATGCTGCCGTTCGCGGTTGTGATATAAAGCCTTAGGATAAAAGCCGATATCGGTAAGGTAAAGGTTTTTGCATAAGGTGTTTTTCTGCAGAGCATGTTTTATATCTACCGGTAATATGCATACTCTTTCTCCGGCAAAGCCATCTTTCTTTCTGGTAGCGATTCTTTCTATCATGATCGTAAAATTATCCATTAATCCGATAAAATTTGCTATTTATTTATAGGGATTGAAACTCATAAATTTGTCCGGCAATTGTATATCAACTGAAAATTTTACTTAAATGAGGAATATTTTATTAGTCTTATTACTTATTGGAGGTACGCTGGCATCCGTAGCAGCTTACGGCCAGCACGTCATCAAAGGAACCGTTAAATCTTCAGATGGTTCTGCTGTCGTTGGAGCAACAATAGGTATAAAAGGAACATCTTCGGGAACTACTACCGATGTTAATGGCAATTTCAGTTTAGACATACAGAATCCAAACGCTACACTGATTATCTCATCGGTTGGATTTTCAGAAAAGACCGTATCTGTGAATGGAAGGGCTCAGATTAATATTGTCTTGCAACAAAGTGTCGTTACCCTGAACAATCTGGTGGTCATAGGATATGGGACACAAAAGAAAAGCGATTTGAGTAGTGCCATAGCAAGTGTAAATGTTAAACAACTCCAAACGAATGCAGTTCTTCCAAATGCTGCTGCCGCTCTTGAGGGAGCTATTCCGGGAGTAAGTATTACCACCTCTGATGGCGCACCGGGTGCTGGGCTCAATATTCACGTGCGGGGTACGAGTACTTTCGGTGATATACAGCCTCTTGTAATTATTGATGGTGCTCCGGGGGATATGAACAATCTAAATCCTGCTGACATTGCTTCCATACAAGTCCTGAAAGATGCGGCTGCAGCAGCTATTTATGGCTCCAGAGCGGCAAACGGGGTTGTCATTGTAACGACTAAAAAAGGGAAGACAGGGAAGGTAAATATTGACGCTAACCTTTCCTATGGTTTTCAAACACCGGAAAAGTCCATACCGCTTACCAATGCGGAACAATATGCCACTATTGACAATGCTTTACACAAAACCGCCGGATTAGCCATATTTCCAGCTTTGGCAGATCCTTCTTCTTTAGGAGAAGGGACCGATTGGCAGAAAGTTATTTATGGTAATGCACCCATCATGAGTGCTTATTTAGGAGTTTCTGGTGGGAGTGAGCATGCGACCTACCGTGTTTCGGGCGCCTATGACGATCAGGAAGGTATCGCGAAGGCAACCTGGTATAAGAAAGCATTATTTCACTTTAACGGACAACAGGAGCATGGACCGGTTACTTTTGGAGAATCGGTTAGTTGGACTAATTCGAATCAAAGAACCCTCCCTGGTGGAGGAGATAAAGATTTTACGCAAGAGGTACTGGAAGCCCAACCCATCATGCCGGTATATGATTCTGCTAATGAAGGCGGATATGGAGGTGCCCCTTCCTGGCTTTCGACCCAGTCGTTTAACCCACTTGCATTATTGGAACTTCAAGATAATACCACCCAGACGAGCGATCTTAATACCGATTTCTTTGGTGAGGTTCATTTTTTAAAGGGATTCACTTATAGATTGAATACGGGATACCGTATGATTAATGGCTTTACTAGTGCCTATTTACCTACCTATTATACCTCAACCCAGAGGCAAAATATTCATGCCTCTTTGAGTGAAAATCGTTGGACCGAAGTTCATTATCTTATTGAGAATACCTTAAATTACCAGCGAATTTTCGGAAAAAATAATATAAGTGCCTTAGCTGGTTTTACTACTGAACAGGACCAAACCAGGAATACCAGCGCCACAGCACAAGGATTCCCAAATAATAGTTTAAGGGTGTTGGGAGCGACTACCGGGTATTCTACAGGCGTTGGCGGCGGAGAATCACAATGGGATATGGTTTCTTTCCTTGGCCGGATACTTTATTCGTATGCAGATAAATATTATCTGACTGCAAATATCAGGCGAGATGGATCATCCGAGTTTGGAGAAGCTAACAGGTATGGTGTTTTTCCCTCTGCTTCTGCTGCATGGAGAATAAGTTCGGAACCCTTCTTTCAATCACTAAATGCTCCCATACAAAACCTTAAGCTAAGAGCCAGTTATGGTGTATTAGGTAACCAGCCCGGAAAGGATTATGCCTACATTCCTACCGTAACCTATTCTCCGTCTATAGGCTATCCGTTTGGTGGCGGCTTCCAGTCAGGGGCAGCCATTGAGGCATTTGCCAATCCGGATATTAAGTGGGAAACTACTAAAGATATTGATGTCGGGCTTGATGCGGATTTCCTGACTTTCCTGAGTGTTACTTTGGATTATTATGTAGATAATACAAGCAATGTGCTCTTGCCGGTACCGATACCACCCTCCACAGGTACCTCCACACCGCCCGTGATCAATACCGGAGAGCTTCAAAACAAAGGGTTTGAAGCTGAAATAGCCTTTAAACCGGAACATAAGGAGCATGGCTTTAATTACACTGTGTCTCTGCATTTTTCCACTATTAAGAATACTGTTGAAAAGTTAGGCTTTGCCAATGAAATCATCTATGGCGATCTTCCTCAACGGGCCTCCACTAATCCGGTAACGGCAGCACAAGTCGGTTATCCCATGGGAGGATTCTTTTTGAAGAAGGCGGATGGCTTGTTCCAGTCTGAAGCTGAAGTGCAGGCCTGGAAAAATTCAAAAGGCCAGTTGTTGCAACCGTCAGCACAGCCCGGAGATGTCCGTTATATAGATGTCAATGGAGACGGGGTAATAGATGGGTCAGACGTAGTATATGCAGGAAGCCCATTCCCTAAATTAGCTTATGGCGCTAATTTTACCGCCAGTTACGGAAATTTTGATTTCTCCCTTTTTATCCAGGGGACTTATGGCAATAAGATGTTTGATACCAATACATGGTTGCTCAGTTGGGGAACCATTGATTATAATTTTTCAAAATCCTTACTCAATGCGTGGACTCCTCAAAATACCCATACAAACATTCCAGCACTGAATTTTAATGATCCCAATCATAATGCGGACCCTTCTACCCGGTTCTTGTCAAATGCTTCCTATTTAAGATTCAAAACAGTACAGATTGGCTATACCTTCCCAAAATCTGTGGTGTCTCATGCAGGAATGAGCGATCTTAGAATTTTTATCAGTAGTAATAATTTATGGACTATTACAAAATACACCGGATATGATCCAAGTTATACAGGAAATGGCCTCTTAAACCGTGGGTTAGACCAGGGCCAATACCCAATAGCAAGAACTTTTACCGGTGGAGTTTCTGTAAGCTTTTAAAATAAAAAGAAAATGGAAAGAAAAGAATTTTTGGGTCTATTAAGTAAAGGATTGATTGGTAGTTCCCTGTTTTTGGCTGGCTGCTCCAAGCTCCTTAACGTGACTAATCCAGACAATGTAACTCCAAGTAATTTTTGGAAAACCGCCAATGATGCTGAAGCGAATATAACTGCGATTTATGGAATCTTCCTGGGACAAGCCGGATGGTCCTGCGCAAATAACTGGTATAACAGAAGAGTTGCACAATTATACAGAGGTGACGATATTGGAATAACCCATGACGTACCCGACTGGTGGAGCCTCGCCCAATTTACCACCACGGATGGCAGCAGCACGGCGCAAGGCCTTTGGGCATTGGATTATCAAGCTATATTCTTTGCGAATCAGGCTATTCAAAATATACCCAATATAAATATGGATGCTACATTAAGATCCCAGTATATTGGAGAAGCAAAGTTTTTCAGAGCCTTTTATTATTTTGATTTATTAACTAATTTCCTTAATATTCCTTTGATAACTACTGTACCTCAGGATAGTAATCAATATTCTCAACCTCAGGCACAACCATCAGATGTTTGGAAACAAATTGAATCAGATCTGACTGATGCGATAGCCTCTTTGCCTGCCACTTATAATACGGCCGACATAGGAAGGATCACTAAAGGAGCTGCACTCGGATATTTAGGAAAAAGCTATTTATATCAACAAATGTGGCAGCAGGCCTCCGGTACATTCCAGCAGCTCATTTCTTCCAATACGTACGCTCTCCTTCCAAACTTTGCGGATGTTTTCGGATTAAATAACAATTTTAGTTCTGAATCGCTACTTGAAATCGCTTATGCCGATACTACTTATCAGGGCCAACCCATGCAAACGCCCAGAAATTATGAAGAAGGCCCGTCACAGGCCGGCGGATGGTATGAATGTTATCCAAATCAGTTTCTCTTTAATGAAATGACAAAAGAAAAAACTGTAGATAACAAATTAGATCCAAGGATTTACACTACTATTATTTTCCCGGGCAGTAATTTATTATATTATGGACAAACCTATCAACAGCTATTTGGCAGTGGAGCGACCCAACTATCTTGGGCGAAATATAATAATTGCGAGCAGGGCCAGCCACTCAACCATTATTCAGGAAAACACACTCGCTTATTACGTTATGCGGATGTACTATTGATGCACGCTGAGGCGCTGAATAATCAGAATCAAACACAAGCTGCAATTCCGTTTGTCAACCAAGTAAGGAACCGTGCTCAGCTTTCCAATCTCTCCATGTTAATGACACAAAGCGGTCTTAACAGCGAAATTGAGCATCAGCGAATTATTGAATTAGCTGATGAGGGCAATCGTTTTTATGATTTGCTAAGGTGGGGAACCATCCAGGAAAACTTACTGGCACATAGTGCTATCGGCGCTGCTAATTTTGTAAAAGGCAAAAACGAATACTTGCCTATCCCGAGCACAGAGATGCAAACTAATACCAAGGTTAAACAAAATCCCGGTTATTAATTAAAGCAAGAAGTTATATTATCCAAAGGGATAGGAAAAAGTACGATAGTTTTGTAATTTCAGTAAAAGTTTATGATGATTATTAAGATACTCGCTTATGCCACATTATTTTTAATTGAGCCACTTGTATTGCTAGCATGGCCTAAAAACATACCTCTCATCAATATGGAGCATGTCGATCCATTAGAATAAAATTAAGAAGTCACTTTCCACTCTAATATATCCAATTTTACATCCATGCTGATTATAGAAATTGATTGGATGACCTCACAGTAAGGTATATGAAAGAAGTGCAAGCAGATATATTTTGTAAATCTCAGATGATATGCCGATTTGTCTTTTAAGATGACGAAAGTATATCATAATTTTATCCATCTTTAAATAAATAATATGATCTCCAGAAGGAAATTTATCCAAAATATTTGATTATGGCCTTACAAAATAAAAATCTATTCATGAAGGCTTCTATCCTCCTCGTTATCTGCCTTTTTTTTATTGTTTTTGCATATTCGCAAACCATCACAATAAATGCTGCCGATACCGGCCGTACTTTTGAAGGTATCGGAGCGCTCAGTGCGGGTGCTTCTTCCCGCTTACTGATAGATTATCCGGAGCCTTATCGCAGCGATATCCTGGACTTTTTATTCAAACCAAAATTTGGAGCTAACCTCTGGCAATTGAAAGTGGAAAATGGCGGGGATATCAATTCTACCGATGGATCGGAGCCTGCATACGCACATACTAAAGAAGAATTTTTGCATCCTGAAACAGCTTACTTCAACAGAGGATATGAATGGTGGCTCATCAAAGAAGCAAAAAAGAGAAACCCGGATATAAAAATAGAAATATTACAATGGGGAGCGCCCGGATGGCTGGATAGCTTTTATTCAAAAAAAAATGCAGCGTTTATTTCAGCATATATCAAAGGATTGAAGAAATATCATGATATAACTGTCAATTATACCGGCATTCGCAACGAAGTGATGTATAGCATTCCCTGGATAGAGCTTTTACATAAAACATTAAACAGCGCCGGATTATCTCATGTAAAAATTGATGCGGGTGACCAGTGGAAGCCTCAAGACCAATGGCAGATAGCAAATGATATTGCAAAAGATACCACGCTGGCCAGGGACGTATATGCTATTAATGCGCACGTACCTGAAGACACGGATTTTGAGCTGCCTCCTGCGGCTTTTAAAATTAATAAGCTTATATGGAGCGGTGAATCGCATGCCAGAGGTGGTAACTGGAAAGCAGCAGCAAAGATGGTAAGCATCAATAACCGCGCTTATATCCTGGCCCGCATAACCAGGATTATTTACTGGAGCCTCATCACTTCTTATCCGGATTATCTTGCGGCCCCAGGTTCCGGAATGATGAAAGCCAATACGCCCTGGTCGGGGCATTATGAAGTACAGCCTCCTTTATGGATGTACGCGCATATCAATCAGTTTGCAAGGCCAGGCTGGAAATATGTGAATGACGGATGCAAGTATTTCCGACAAGCGGGATGGTCTGTCATTACCTTAAAAGATACGGCAACCGATAACTACAGCATCATCATAGAAACTATGGGCGCCAGGAAACCCCATACTATTCATTTTATATTAAATGGTAATTTTTCAACTAAGCCCTTAGCTGTATGGGAATCATCTTTGAAAAAATTTTTGTTTAAAAGGCAGTCCGATATTTTACCCGGACATCATGAATTCAGCATCACAGTTCAACCTCATGCTATCTATTCATTAACCACTACGCGGGGACAACAAAAAGGTATTTCCCAACATGCCATTCCTGCGTCTAAACCCTTTCCTAAAGTTTACAAAGATAATTTTGATCATGACAGCCTGAACCACCAACCACCTTTCTTTATCAGTTATCAGGGAGCTTTTGAAGTTATAAAAGATAAGAAGTCAAACAACCGTTATTTAAAACAATGTGCTTTAAAGCAGGGCATTAACTGGTTTTACCAGCCATACCCATCCATCTTATTCGGAGACAGCTCGTGGAGGGATACAAAACTATCTGTTGATTTTCTTTTGCCGGATACCGGTATTGTTCGTGTGGAATCGAGATTACATCATTTTTCATGGAATAGCCATGTACCTGGTTACTGTTTTGAGGTTAGCAGTGAAGGCGTCTGGAAATTAATACTCGCTGGTAAAGACAGCATATTACAGCAGGGACAATGTCAACCGTTAACAGGGAAATGGCATCATTTGCAAATGAATTGTACAGGTGATGAGTTGGCTGTTCTTATTGATAACAAACCCATAGTCAATCTCCATAATAAGGAATACCAATCGGGAATTGTTGCGCTGGCCACCGGCTGGAATGTCGCCTATTTTGATCATTTTAAAATAACGGCCAGATGAAAGATCTCCTGGAAACCATCATAATTTTATCCATTATTTACATAAAGATAGCTATTGATATGGCAGGAGAAAGCCCGAACCTTTGCCTATCATTAAGCCTGTTAATTTTTTAAACGTTTTCATTATGATATCACGGCGAAAATTTCTACAAAATGGCAGCACCATTGGATTGTTGGGATTAGCTCCCGCTGCTGCAGTGGCCAAAAGTATCATTCCCGGAGTGGAAAGTGTAAATACAGATATCCAGGTTACTGTTCCCTTAAATGGCAGATGGGATTTCATCTTTGATCCAGACAATAAAGGAATAACCGGGAAATGGTTTTCGTCACAGGATAAAGCGGGGAATTGGGAAAAAATTGAAGTGCCCCATACCTGGCAGATCGTTCCTGAACATGCAGATTATTTTGGTACGGCCTGGTATAGAAAAGAATTCTTTGTACCTGCTACATGGAAAGACAAAACAATCCGGGTGGAGTTT
>SCQV01000398.1 GCA_004299085.1 Chitinophagaceae bacterium
TATTATTTAATTGAATAGCTCAGCAGGGAAACATCCTCCACTTTTGAACCATTATTCTGAACCACCGCGGAAAGTATTCCAACACCACGTGCAAAATAAATATCGCCCGTAACGCCTGCAGGTGTTAACCCTATGCCCGGTACCTCTACTTTAACCAATAAGGAAACATGCGCTACATTGGGATAAGTTTTCCCGTTTACTGTATAAGAAATTTCAGTTTGTGCAAGCGTAAAATCAAGTTCTGCATTTATCTGTCCATAATTGGGTATATTCATAGAAATGTCTTGCGTCCATGTGGCATTCTTAGTGGTGTCCTTCAAATATAGCAGCGCCGTATTCCCAAAAGTAGTTACAAATCCAAGTGCATAATAATCATGTTGACTTTGCCCTAAAAGAGTAGCGTATACTTGTGAAGTGCTGTCCGGCTTATCGGCAAAAACAGCATAAGTGATGCCATTGACCGTACTGTCCTGCCCGGTGGCTGTCAGCGTAAAGTTTCCGTTGGCGTTAATATTATCCTGATAGTTCCAAGTGGAACCGGTGGTAGTGGGTTGAAAGCTGGTAGAATTTCCCTGGTCGTTCTTTTCCACACTTTTATCTTTGGAACAGGAAAAAAGGATCAGCGACATGCAGGTCACCGCTAAAAGACTTTTGAAGCTCATAAAGACAAATTTGGAGAGGCTAAAGTACGATAAATATAAAACATAATTTTTTAATCTTTGGCATAGATATTGGATAAGATGCAGCATTCGTTTTCAAACGTTATGTAAAATCATCATGTCTTTATATATGAAATTATCTGTTCAAAAACAATTTTATGTCCCGGCTTTGGCAGCCCTGGTGTTGTTGAGCTGCGGCAAACCTTTAACCAAGACACAGAAAGGTGCCGGCATCGGGACGTTGGGTGGAGCGGCAGCAGGCGCTATTATCGGGAAAACCGCCGGCAATACGGCCTTAGGCGCTATTATAGGAGCAGCTATTGGCGGTGGGGCAGGTGCCATCATTGGCCATAAGATGGATAAACAGGCTGCTGAAATTCAAAAAGCAGTGCCAAATGCCAAGGTGGAACGAAAGGGAGAAGGCATTGTCGTTACGTTCAACAGCAATGTTCTTTTTGCCTTTGATAAATATAGCCTGACTCCGGATGCAAAGAATACCATCGGAGACCTGTTTACCATTCTGCAAAAATATCCGGATGAAAACGTGCTGATCATCGGGAACACAGATAGCATCGGCACGGCATCGTACAATCAGAAATTATCTGAACGCCGTGCTAATTCGACCGCTGATTATCTTATCTCGTTAGGCGTTTCCTCCGGCCGGGTTACCACTAAAGGACTGGGTGAATCTGACCCGGTGGCTACCAATTCCACTGCCGAAGGACGTGCCCAAAACAGACGCGTGGAGTTTGTATTGACCGCCAGTGCAAAAATGAAGCAGGAAGCCGAACAGGAAGCACAGCAACAGTAATATTCTCATATCCTATATTCCCCGTTTATGTATATATGCCCCGGTGTTTTGCCGGGGCTTTTTAGTGCCGGGAAAGTTTCTGAAGTCAATGGACGGCTAACATTCCAGCCGGCAAAGACGGATGTTATGGGTAAGTAGTGCCTGTTGACGAGAAAGGTGGGAAAATTAATGTGGAATAATTTATGAGCTATTACTTAGGTGCATCCCAAAATGTCGCAACGTCATTGCCTTCCGCTTGGGTGGATTTGGGCGTTGGGGCGGGAGAAGCAATCTCCCCATTGAGACTTGAGATTGCCTGCCCGACCATGTCATTCAGGCGGGCTTTGCCGCTCGCCTGTCCCGCGTAAGGCTATATTCCTCGCTCCGCAATGACGACATTTTGGGATGCACCCTATTACTTGTAATCGTTTAGCCAAAAGATGGATGGAATAAGCAGAATTAAACTAATTTACAAAGTAATAAGCATTCCTTTAAGCCGGTTAAAAAATGATTAATTGTCTTTCCCAATGTAAATTAAATATTGAACAATGAAAATAGAAGCCATTATAGAAGAACATGCCCGTCAATTTCTGCACAGAATAAAAATGGAAGGAGATGGAGAGAAAAAAGCAGTTTTAATTATACAAAAATATATAAAAGAAGGAAAAATAAGTGAAGAAGAAGATCTTATATTAAAGACCCAACTTATGGATTCGCTGAAAATGGTAGGCATCGGTATCCCTTTTGTGTTGATTCCAGGCGCATCTATCTTAATGCCGATTCTTATAAAAGTAGCCGGCAAGTACAATATTGAACTAATGCCTTCGGCATTTATTAGCCACGGTAACGCAAATGATCCACATATAAAACAAAAATAGAATGCTAATGATTATCCGCAATGATACAGGAGCCTGATGACTATCCGTTGTTAAGCAAGTTGTAGGAACGCAGACTTGCCTGCGGCAGGCAAGTTTTTATGACTTTTATGATTTACGCTGAAGGCGGATGAAAATATGATGGATAATCTGCGATTATCATAAGAAATCATAGGCATCTGCGAACTTACCATTGCTTGTATAAAAGCGGATAGTCAATAGGAACCTATATGACGCCTCGCAGACAGGTTCATCATTCATTGCCTGCCTGCGAAGGCAGGTTCGGTGTTCTCCGAAGGAGCCTCCTCCAAAGAGTCCTTATGGACAAAGGAGTTCTTTGAACCTTTGGGCATTATTTAAAGAACATCATGTATCATTCTTGTACTGAAACGGATGACTATTGCTTCTTCCATTTAAATAAAACCTCCTTTCATGCCCCAACTTAGCTTGCTTTTCCCTGCTAACCTCAATCATATAATGTCCTCTTCTTCGCCTCTCTGCCCGTAAAAAGGTATTTTTGTCAATAAATGCTGTGTTCAATGCCGGTGCACCCACATTCACCCTGACCTTACGGCAAGGCTTGCCACCTTTTATAACCTCATTTCTCTGGAGATCAGGAGCGACCGGTTCCGGCTTCAGGTAGGATTCGCGCAGGATTTCAAATGCCTCCTCTTTATCCTTCCCTTCCCGTAACATATAAATAGCTTTACCCGTTATCTCCCGGTATAAAGTATGCTTTTTACGTTCACCGGTTATCAGCCGGTAAACCCGGGAAGCTATCTTAGCGGCTTCTCCCAATAGCGATGCATGCACCCGGGTAAGCTGGAATTTAGGGTCCTTCAGTACCCGCTTGCGGGTCAGGGAGCTTTTCATCCGGGCATAGTATTGCCCCTCCATCTTGTAAAA
>SCQV01000399.1 GCA_004299085.1 Chitinophagaceae bacterium
AATAATTTTTATTTTTTCCTACCTTCGCACCCGCTAAATAAAAAATGATTTTATGATTGAATATGCGGCGGTGGTTGCAAGAAAACTTTCTCTTAATGAAAATAAGGTTACAGCAGTTTTAAAATTACTTTCTGAAGGCGCTACTATTCCTTTTATTGCGCGTTATCGCAAAGACATGACCGGTGCTTTGGATGAAGTAGCTATTCAAAAGATTGAGGAAGATGCTAAATTTCAAAAAGAATTTCAGGAACGAAAAATTTTTATAGAAAAAACTATTTCAGAACAGGATAAAATGACGGATGAACTGCAGAAAAGAATAAATGCAGCCACTTCATTAAACGAATTAGAAGATATTTATTTGCCTTTTAAGCCTAAAAGAAAAACGAGAGCACAAAAAGCGAAAGACTTGGGTTTAACCCCTTTAGCTGAATGGATTTTACAACAGGAAGATGGCTCACCTGAAGAGTATGCACATCAATTTATTTCAGATCAGTTGCCAGAGGTAAAGACCATTTTGCAAGGCGCACGGGATATTATTGCAGAACAGATTTCAGAAGATGCAGAACTTCGTGGCAATCTCCGTCATTTATTTGAAAGAGAAGGAAAGGTGGTTACCCATGTGATGGATGGGAAAGAAGAAGAAGGAATTAAGTACAAAGATTATTTTGATTTTTCAGAACCTGGCACTAAAATCCCCTCTCATAGAATGCTCGCTGTTTTACGCGGATTTACCGAAGGAATTTTACGATTAACTATTGAGCCGGAAGAAGCATCTGCCTTGTATCTGATCAGTAAAAAATATGTAACCGGGAAAAACGAAACATCTGAGCAGGTTGAAAAAGCGGGGAAAGAATCTTACCGGAGGCTGTTACAACCTGCATTAGAAAGCGAATTCCGCATGGCATTGAAAATGAAAGCTGATGAGGAAGCTATTGAGGTGTTTGCAGAAAATCTAAAACAGCTATTATTGTCATCTCCATTAGGAGGGAAAAGATTGATTGCCATAGACCCCGGTTATCGTACCGGCTGTAAAGTAGTTGTTCTGGATGCTACCGGCAACCTTATGGAAACCGCTCTCATTTACATTCATGAAAAAAATTACCGTCTTGAGGAAGCGGAACATATTATCCGGAACCTGATAAAAAAATATAATACGGAGAGCTTTGCTATTGGAGACGGTACGGCCGGCAGAGAAACAGAGCAATTTATTAAGTCATTAAGAACAGACATACCGGTATTCTTAGTGAATGAAGATGGCGCTTCCATCTATTCAGCTTCAGAAACAGCGCGGGAAGAATTTCCTGACAAGGATATTACCGTACGTGGCGCTGTAAGTATTGGCCGCCGCCTGATGGACCCCTTAGCGGAACTCGTAAAAATAGATCCTAAAAGTATAGGAGTTGGACAATATCAGCATGATGTGAATCAGTCAAGATTGAAATTAAAACTGGATCAGACTGTAGAACATTGCGTCAATTTGGTGGGCGTGAACCTGAATACTGCGGGGAAATATCTGCTGCAATATGTCAGTGGCATCGGCCCTTCACTCGCAGAAAATATTGTCAATTACAGGAATAATAATGGAAGCTTTCATTCAAGGACCGAACTGTTGAAAGTTGACCGGCTGGGCGCTTCAGCTTATGAACAGTGTGCCGGGTTCCTTAGAATAAAAAACGGAGACAATCCATTGGATGCAAGCGGTGTTCATCCTGAAACTTATTCATTGGTTGAAAAAATGGCGCAAGAGACGGGAGCAGAAGTGAAGGAACTTATCGGTAATAAAAAGTTAATAGATAAGATTAGCCCTTTGGATTATATCAATGAAGCTTTTGGTAAACACACCGTTGACGACATTTTAAAAGAACTAAAAAAACCGGGACTTGATCCACGATCAGAAGTGCAGCTTTTTGAATTTGCTCAAATATACACGATAGACGATGTGAAACCATGCATGGTAATTCCCGGCATTGTCACTAACCTTACTCGTTTTGGCGCCTTTGTGGATATTGGTGTAAAACAGGACGGGCTGGTACATATTTCCGAAATAGCCAATCGTTATATCAGCGATCCTTCAGAAGTTCTGAAGTTAAACCAACAGGTGAAGGTAAAAGTTTTGGAAGTGGATGCTAATCGTAAGAGAATTAGCTTGTCTGTTAAGCAAACAGAAATTTCAACCGGAGAAAATAGTAAGAAAGATAACAGAAAACTTTCACCTGTTAAACAATCTCCCGGCAATTTTCAGGATGCGCTGAGTGCATTGAAAAAGAAATATCATTAAGCGACAGGTTCCCTCTATTTTTATGGAGGT
>SCQV01000400.1 GCA_004299085.1 Chitinophagaceae bacterium
GCCACATCATCCCGGATAAAAAGTACGAAAGGCTCCACGGCGTTTTGAAAACCATGTGGCGCTTTATGCCTGTTCTTGATGTATTTCCGCGCAAATCCGTTGAAAATGAGGATCAGCAATATAGCCGATAACATCATCTGCAACACATTTTTAGTAAGGGAAAAATCATAGACAGGTATATCCAGATTGGGTGATCCATCCGCATGAACAGCAATAATGCGTTCCGGAAAATATTTATTCTCGCTTAAATGATAATGTACAATGTATTCTTCCGTCATCAATTGAAAACCCTCATAAGGTGTTTCTCCATGGTGGAAACGGGAAGACATAAAAATGGAAAAACCCTGCTTTGGAACATATAAAATGACCGGCAGCGGTAGTTCCACCGGATGGCCTAAAATAGTGAAGAAGTGCCACAAATGAGCATCCTTTACTTCTTCCAGAATCACTTTATTGGCATCAAAATGGAAGCCCTTCTCAGCTTCAGGAGCCGGTGTGGTCTGAATAGCAGAGTCTGGCGAAGGCGCCGGTTGAGCGGAAAGCGTTGAAATAAGGCAAAAGCTAAGGCAAAAAACCGCCAAAGCCGCTACTACAGTGTATTTTAAGCGTTTAACAGGCATCCCGTTCCGAAATTTGCCGCAAAGATAAATTTGATTTCGCTGCCAAACAAACCTGCAAAAGAAATATTTTTCCTTTTGCACACTTTTTAAAAACGTCTAATTAAATGGAAGATTATTAATATTTCGTTAAGGGTTTTTGTAAAAGCGTTTAAGGAGTTCTAATTCTTTTCGGGCATCTTGCTATTCAGAAAAAGATAATTTACTTTCAACCCGTTAATGATATGAATGAATTTTTTGTTTTCTCAAGCGGAGAAACAAGCGTAGAATATATCAACCATTTTTTTCATTCTAAAAATTCATCATCATGCGAAAGTTAAACCCATGGCTGCTAAAAGCAGCATTGTTACTCTTGGTTTTAGGAAGTTCCCTGCATGGGAAAGGCCAGATGAAGATCGGTAATAACCCGTCTCAAATCAACAAGTCATCTATTCTTGAACTGGAAAGTGAACGCCAGGGCCTGCTTCTCACCCGGATAAAGGACACGGCGGCCATGACTAATCTTTATCCTCCAGATGGAATGGTTATCTATAGTACTACAGATAGCGTCATTTATATCCGCAGCAATTACGTCTGGAAAAAATTACTCACTGCTTCGGCTCTTGCCGGCCAGGGATGGTCGCTTTCCGGCAATGATGAAACCGATTCGACCGCGCATTTCCTGGGAACCCACGATGCGATGGGGCTGCGCATCGGGACTAATAACATCCCCGCTATTATTATTTCCCGCGATGGCATCGTAAATATTATGGACAGCCTTTCTGTTGCCGGTAACGCTAACTTTGATAAGCCCGTCAATATGAGAGACAGCTTACGAGTGGAAAAAACACTGTTTATTGGTGACAGTGTAACCCTCAATACTGTCCGAATGGCGTTACCCGATGATAACAGCATACTGGTTATCAGTCCGGATGGAATCATCAGAAAGACTTCCATTGATTCCCTTATTTCCCAATCTACGATGGCGGAAAAGATGAATATGAAATTGCAGTTGGATACGGTTGCTCTTTCCGAGGACAGACATGGCCCATGGATTGACAGCCTATCCAAAATAGCGGATTCTATTATCGTATTCAATATTCCAGACGCAGCTATTGCGGTGCGCGGCCTGGTTTCTGATAGCACCCAGACTTTCGGGGGAACAAAAACATTTAGAGATTCATTGGGCATTGGTACCGCAGGCAGGCCGAATTCAAGCTTTCAGGTAAATGGAAACATGAGTACGGCTACTCATATTGTCAATACAGGATCAACTTATGACATGACCAACCCGGACAACGCCAATTTCCTCACCATTATCGTGGATGTAAGCTCACTGACGGGAGAATTTACCGTCACCTTACC
>SCQV01000046.1 GCA_004299085.1 Chitinophagaceae bacterium
GCGTTTAAGCGCATCTTCTTCTTTGATGCCACTTAATACATTGTCAAATATTTGCGTTTGCATCCTGAAGGCCGGTATGATCATCTCCAGGGTTTTTGAAGTGGGTGTGTCCATTGCTTAGAAGTTTTGTAGTAAATAAGAAATTGCATTGTTAAAACCTGTCTTATTGGGCAGGCAAGTGATTTGATGATTCTCAAAACGAACCGGTCTGCACCTCTCCGGCACGCTCATAATTCGCAAAAATGACTCCGCCCGGTGAAACCTGACTATGGGTTAATTTAAAAGCCGCCGGAATTGCACCTTCCACAAACAAGCGCTTCCCCTTCCCGAGCGTGATGGGAAATATTTTAAGCCAAAGTTCATCTACTAAATCATTCGAGAGTAATGTCTGAATAAAATTGCCGCTGCCATGTACTTGAAGGTCTGAGCCATCTTCCCCCTTTAATCCTTGGATGCTCGCCACTACATCACCTTCTAATTGCACCGAGTTCTCCCATGTGAGTTTCAGGGGTTTATGTGAGACTACATATTTAGTTACTTCGTTAATACCCGGCCATCCATCTGCATGCTCCGGCCAATAGGATGCAAATATCTCAAACGTTTTACGACCCAACAGAAGATCAGAGCGTCCTTTCATCTGTTCACCCATTAGGTTACCCGAGAATTCGTCAAAATAAGGAACCGTCCATCCGCCGTACTTAAAACCGCCGGAGCTATCTTCTTCAGGTCCGCCGGGCGCCTGCATAACACCATCAAGTGTTATAAAAGATAAAACAATTACTTTTCTCATAACTATCTATTTGTTGTTAAATGAAATCATACATTTCCCAATCCTGCAATATCCGGCTTCTCCATTTTTATCAATGCTTCCAACCTCGTAAGCAATTTTCCACCGGTGCGCGGATCATTTTTGGCAAGGTTATCCATCACCATGGGCTGGGTTGATCTTGACCCGTGGTAATGAGGTTACGCAAATTCTTGTTGATAAGAATACTCCATGCACTTGAGCAGTTATTGTAGCATTGATATGCCGGCACCAAACCTTTATGAGTAAAGCGGACTTCTGTTTTGTCACCTTTTTTCGCAATATCGAAGATGATATCCGTCCCTTTCCATTCATTCTTGTTTTCGACAAAGTTTAAAATGGCGTCTAATACGTGCCAAACAATTTTTTCTTCTGGAATGAGTGTTGTTATCTTTTGTTTAGACCAGTGAACACCGGGAACCTGATAAGTAAACTCGGTATCCAGCGCGCGAGTATCTCCTTCAATTTCTCCTGACCACCATCCCCGGACGTTATTGATAGCGCTATAAGCTTCCTTTGGTGTTTGGACTACCAAAATCGTAGTTGTGAAATCTTTATTTTCCATAGCCCATTTTAATTTTTAAGTAAGTAACGATCTTTTATGCATTTTCCAGTGCAGCAATGTCCAGCTTCTTCATTTTCATTAATGCTTCCATTACGCGTTTCGATTTTTTGACGTCTTTACTTTGTAATAATTTAGATAAATCTGCCGGAACGATTTGCCAGGATACACCGTATTTATCTTTCAGCCAGCCGCACATTTCGGCCTCCGGGATGGCAGAAAGTTTTTTCCAATAAAGATCTATTTCTTTTTGTGTGTCGCAATTGACAACAAATGAAAGCGCTTCATTGAATTGAAAGTGATGCTCACGAGCGCTTTCCATCAAAGAAAACCATTGGTGCTCGAGCTGAAACTCAGAATAAGCAATAGAATTCTCTTTTTCCGGTTCCATACCTTTCCCATAAGGTGATATGTTGCCAATCTTTGAATCTTTAAATACAGAAGTATAGAAATCCAGCGCCTCTCTTGCTTTGCCGTACATATTGTTCACAAAAATCAGGCAGGGAACAATCATTTGCTTTATTTCTTGTTCGGCTAAAATCAGTTGCCAGGAAATCCCATATTTATCTTCGATCCAGCCATATTTTTTACTGAAAAAATATTTATCCAGCGGCATGCGAATGTTTCCGCCGTCAGATAATTTTTCCCATAGCCGCGTGACTTCACCTTCTGTTTTACAGTGCACAAAAAATGAAATCGAAGGATTTGGTTTGAATGCGGGGCCGCCGTTCAGTCCCAAAAAATGGTAGCCTTCAATAGTGAAGCCCACCGTGAGCACTGTACCCGCCTTTCCTGAAGGAGTATCGGTGGTATTAATGGCCTTATCCGTAATCTTAACGTTTCTAAAAACGCCGCCGTAAAAGTCAGCAGCTTCTTCTGCCTCTTTATTAAACCAAAGGCAATAGGTTATTTTTTGCTTTGTTTTCATAACTAAAGATTTAATGTGCTTCCGTATATTTTTTAAAATTATCCAGGATTGCCTGCCATCCGCTTCTTTGCATTTCGACAGGATTCTGGTTTTCCGCTTCAAAAGTTTCGGTTATTTTAGTTTTGTTTTTATCTCCCGAAAAAATGATTTTCACTTTCCTGCCGTCACCAATGGTATAAGCAATTAGCTTATGGTCTTTTACTTCATCATAGACACCCCCAAAGTCAAAGCCAAAGCTTTTGTCTTTTGCTTCCATTCTTGAAAGAAATTTCCCGCCGGTATGTACATCATTTTCAGCATAAAGCGTATGCCAGTCGTCAGAAGCTTTGTTCCACTGCTTAATGTGTTCAGGTATGGTCCAGTATTTCCATATTTTTTCTACGGGTGCTTTTATTGTGGCTTCTACAGTGATCGTTTTGTTGGCCATTTTATTCTATTTTTTAACGATTGAGGAGTGAAGAATAGTTGAGATTTTTGTTTCTTAATATTCCTTAATCCCTTAATGGTTTTTTATCAACCCTCGCAGTTTTGTACTTCTCAAATACAGCCCAAGCCAGAGTATAATACCTAAATAAACCGGAACTAAGATATAAGTAAACAGCGGGTTTTCTACCCTTATCTGCGTGGCTATTGCTCCACCCATGTAACCGGTCAATAAAACTGCTCCCAGCAAAGATGTCTTGGGTATGGCATAGAGTATTGTGCAGATCAGGAGGATTACTCCTAAGAGGGTAATGCTGCTTACAGGATAACCCAGATCCGTAGTCCCTTTGATCACAGCTTCGGGTTTGGTGAATTTTCCAAAGGCATCGAAAAGCAGGAACAACATGACCAAGATGCTGAGTATCCATCCGATAATACGGCTTGTTTTGTTAACCGTGTTTTGCACGATATTAAAGTTTAACGTTGAAAAAATGGTTTCGCTATATCATACTTTTTTCTGCCGATGTCTCCATAGTATTTGCTGTATCGTTTGCTGAAACCAGCTTCAGTCTCTTATGATAGAAAATGTAAGAGCCAAATATCAGAAACAATCCGAAAAACATAAACCATGTACTCGCGATAGAGTCACCGACGGCAATAAAAGAATAAATGGCCATGGAGAGATCAAAAACAAATCCTGCATACACCCATTCTTTCAGCCGTGGGAAACGGGGAACCAGTATAACGATAACACCCAATAATTTCACTATGCTAACCAAAAAGGTAAAATATTCCGGATATCCCAAATGCGTAGAAATCAGCGCTTTCGATTGTACAGGATACATTAATCCTGATATGCCGCTAAATAACATCAGGATGATCATTAACCCGGTAAAGATCCAGT
>SCQV01000401.1 GCA_004299085.1 Chitinophagaceae bacterium
GGAGGCGTTTATCATCCTGTAGTCAGACAGGGAAATCTCATTTATGTTTCAGGGCAGGGGCCCATGAAATCTGATGGTACTCAGATTATCGGGAAAGTGGGTAGAGACATAGATGCCGATGCAGGAAAGTTTGCTGCACAACAAGTTGGACTGACCATGCTTGCTACCTTAAAAAAGCACTTCGGCGATCTGGATAAAATTAAACGGTTGATCAAATTATTCGGCATGGTGAACTGCACGCCGGATTTTGAAAAGCAACCTTATGTCATCAATGGTTGCAGCGAACTTTTTGCAAATCTATGGGGACCTGAAAATGGAGTGGGAGCACGCAGCGCTGTGGGAATGGGCTCCCTGCCGGGGAATATTCCGGTGGAGATAGAAGCGGTGTTTGAAGTGGAATGAAATGAATTAATCCCTTCAGAACTCCCTGTCTTTTGCAAAATGAAAAGGCAGAATTATGAATCACATAGAACATACCCTACGCCTTCTTCAGCCGGAAAGAAGTAACACATAGCCGATGTGAAAAAAGCTATTTGCTTTATGGTGCCTCTATGTGGGGCATCTCTAAAAACCACCTTTGCTTTGTGCCCTTTGTGCATTCTTTGTGGGCTTTGTGGTAAAAAAATATCAAAAAATAAGGTTTTTAGAGATGCCCTGTGGTGACTTTCCATACATCCGTTTTGCGACAGGTGTCAAAAGCTAACTCCAAGTTGTAGTCCCGGTGTAACTCCCTTAAAAAAATTATGAAAATAAATAATAGGTTGAAGAGTAATTCTGTTTTGACTAAAGCCGACACCGCCTAATCCGATCCTGAAAGTATTTTTGTCGAAAAAATCACCTTTTCTGCCAATTAAATAGCTGATGGAAAAATTCCCGGTAAAAGCGTATCTTTTATTATTGTAGAGAGGGTAAATACTATATTCTCCGATAAGCCAGTCATTGCGATAGGTCTTCAAAACACCCTGATCGTTTTTAGCAAAGAGGAACATAGGTTCCCATCCTAATTTTAGCTGACGGAGCATATCTCCTTTTGGGAATTCAAGACTAATTCCAAGACTTGCTGAAGGGGCGATATATTGATACACATTTTGCATATTGGCGCCCAGCCAAAGTGCCAGAGAAGTATTTCCCCGGAAGCGGGGGTGAACGATAGGTTTTTTATCAGCGAGGGCTTCTGCAAGAGAATAGTTAGCGGTTAGCTTCAAGTGATGGTTGTTCTTAGGCGTCCAGTGTGTTCGAGTCTTTGCGGCTGCATATATTTTGGCAAGCGCACTGTCCAGACGTGTGTTTTCATATTGAAAAAGCTGATGAAAATCATTCAGGTAAAAAGTCATTAAAATGTATCTTTTACCGGCATTTTCTTTGTCACTTCCGGTATTTCCTTCTGGAAAAATTTGAACTATTTTTACGGTATCTTGATCGATTTTCATAGCGGCTGTTTTTCCGTTCGCCAACAGAAAATTTTTCGCATGGGGCTTCCGCTGCCGGAGGCTGACAAATGTCCTGCCGGATTCATCAGTAAGGTAATGGATGGTTTTTATAGTAAACGGATCACTCAATGAATCTTCAAATGGACTTATATCTTTTTTGAATTTTTGAATGATAGAATCCATATTTATCAAAGACTGCATATCCTGGAGATTTGTTAATTCTATTTGCAGGCTATTCCCTTTATCAAGCTGTACATAAAAGCTGTCTAAGAGAGCGGAAGGTGGAATGTAAAATGGATGAGCGCTTGTAATTTGATTATTATTTTGAGCGCAAAGATTCCCTGTGATGCTCAGAACGATGAGCATCATTAAAACAAATGATTTTTTCATTACTGCTGATTTTCGGGTGAAAGATTAATTTTTAGAGTATTTATAAAAGAGTGTTGAGTAGCAAGAAGATTTGTAGAAGGATTCTCGATGGTGTTTAGTCTTATTTGTAGTCTCTTATTTGTTTCAGGTGGCGCCGTTGGACTGCTCTTGAATTGTTCAATTTCATTATAGTAAACTATTGCAATGCTTTTCGAAGCGGGAGTTACAGCTTTTATATTTTCATTCTTGTTTGCATACAAATGGTCATTATTCTCAATGGCAGAATCATTTTTATTCCCGGGCGATAATTCGCCGCCTCTATTATTATCATTAGCTTTGATGGTGCGGGTAACAATAGATCCTTTTTCCTTAACTTTGAATCGGAATACTTTCTTCCCATGAATTTTCTTTATCGGAGAAAGGGGTGAAGGCCCTTCATTCCTTGTTACTTCCGGTGATTTCATGCCTTCCGGCCCTTCTTCTATTTTTTCTGGATACTCCACTTTTGCAGATGATGGGATGTTCATTTGTTTAAGTTGAAATAATGCATATCCTCCCATCATCAGGATCAATAATGCGGCAGCATATTTCCACCAATTTAGTCGCAAGGAGGAAGGTTTACTTAATCGAAGCTGCATTCGTTCCCACGAACGTTGCCTGTCCGGTTTGTCATTACCTGGAAAAATTTGCAACTGATTAATTTTTTCCCTGATGAGTTCATCTGTTTTCTGATTATCCATATAATTTTTTGTGTTTAATGGATTCGCTTTTGGAGATCATTAATTGCAATATGTTTCTTGCTTTACTTAATTGAGATTTTGAGGTCCCTTCCGTTATATGCAGAGTCTTTGCAATTTCTTTGTGACTCAATCCCTCAATTACAAACAAGTTAAAAACAGTTCGATACCCGACAGGTAATTCAAGAATCATTCTATAGATATCCTTTGCTGATATGCGTTCAATGATTTGATTCGAAAGAGAAACATCTTCATAATCTTCCAACGCTATATTTATAAAACTTTTATTTTTCCGTAAGAACATCAGGCATTCATTGATCATAATCTTTTTTAACCAGGGTAATACAGAGCTTTCACCTGAATAAAGGAAATGATCTATTTTTCTAAAAAAATTAAAGAACCCGTCTAACATCAATTCTTCAGCATCTTCAGCGTTTTTCACATAACGATAGCACAATGCATACATTTGTTCTGAATACTGGTCAAATAGATATTGCTGTGCAGTTGGATTGTTTTTTTTACACCCGTATATTGCCTCTGAAAGCTCCATCTAAAAATTTCGTGTTATAACTTCCCTTTGATATATAAATATGCGGCTATCTTTACAAAGGTTGCCTTGACAAAACCTGTTTTATGAAAATTTTAAGAAACGCCGGAAAGAAAAGAAATCAAAACCTGAATAAAGTTGCCCTGGGTATTTTATTCCCTATTCTACTCTTTTAAATTCTTCAAACATATATCCGCAATCTCTGCAATAGTGCGAAGCCCTGCATAAAGTGGAGCCGAAGGGAGAGCGCAAATAAGTATTATGACTTTGGCAAAACGGACATGCTACGCCCGATAATATTTCTTTTTGTTCCCTGGCCGGAGGGGCTATTTTGAATTGCCGTAACTTTTTATAGGAAGCTTCGGATAAACGGCTGGTATTCCATTGAACCGTTTTATCCCTCTCCACTGTAACTTGAACAGGCAATCTTTTCTCTAATTCTTCTTTAATCTCTTTCTGAATAAAATGCACGGCAGGACACGCAGCGAACGTGGGAATCATTTTGATTAAAATATCCTTTTCCCTCACCTTTACGGCTGTGATCATACCCAAATCCAATACACTCAATACGGGAATTTCCGGGTCATGTACATAAGACAGCGCTTCATATATTTGATTAGTCGTTATCACGCTTGTATGGGTATTGGAGTGAAGTTACGAAATAAAGATTGAAAACGGACATCCCGGCATTTGGGGGCATATCAAATTTTCGCTTTTGTCATTGCGAACCCCACTGCGCGGACTTGGGAGAGATGGAGGGGTGAAGCAATCTCATTAAACCCAGATTTTGCAGTTAGCTGCAAAATCTGCCTGAAAGGCCGACGAAGCATAGCTTGTCGGGGTTAACCCTGACGAAAAAATGGCAAAAAAGCCATTTTTTCGTCACTGCTTCGCAGAAATTTTGCTACTGCAAAATTTGGGTT
>SCQV01000402.1 GCA_004299085.1 Chitinophagaceae bacterium
GCAAACAAAGCAAGCGACGCGAACCTCAATATTAAAGGAAGATTTGCCGATATAGTAAATGGAGGTGAATTATTACAACCATCCACAGGATTCCTGGGTTTGAACTATACTTCCACTAATCCTCACCCGATGTCAGGAACCAATAATCTGTTTACCAGCAGAACCATCATCAGTGATTTGGTGATGAACAATCTGAAAATGCTGGACGACCGGAGATTATTCTATTTTGCCGATCCAAGTCCGGCTAAAATCGCAGGAGGTTTATCAGATGCCGATACAGCCGCTTATGTGGGCGCCAATGTAACAGATAGCTATGATGACATCACCACTAACCTGCTGAACAATCAATATTCCCTGCTCAATGCCCGTTATCTGAAAGTGCAGGCCGGCGATCCGCGCATCATGGTTTCTTACGCTGAGCAGCAGCTCATTTTGGCGGAAGCACGGGTCTTAGGGTGGATAACCACCGGGACGGCACAGGATTATTACGAATCGGGAGTGAAGGCAGCATTGGCCACCTATATGTCCGTTGATCCATCCTTTGTGCATGGCAATCCTGTCACCCAGTCTTATATTGATAACTATTTTACCGGGGAAGCAGCCTTCAAATCCGCTACGGACGATCAGCTAAAGCAAATATGGCTGCAACGTTATCTGCTGCAATTTATGCAGGATCCTTTTTCAGCATTTTTCCTTCAACGCAGAACAGGCTATCCGGTATTTCCCATTAATCCGGCCACTTCGTTAAATGTAAATAATAAAAATGCCATACCCGTTCGCTGGCTTTATCCCGGTTCTGAATTAAACTACAATAAGCAGAATCTGATAGATGCGCTCAATCGTCAATACGGTGGAGTGGACGAAATCAATAATAAGATGTGGCTTTTAAAATAAACCCAAATTTTGCGTAGCAAAATTTCTGCGAAGCAGTGACGAAAAAATGGCAAAAGAGCCATTTTTTGTCAGGGTTAACCGCCGACGTTTCAGTCGGTGTGGCGACATTCATCGTCGCTCACCCGACAAGCTATGCTTCGTCGGCCCAAACGCTTCGGTCTGAGTCAGACAAACTTCGTTTCGTCTGACCCTTCAGGCAGATTTTGCAGCCAACTGCAAAATCTGGGATAAAACTGATTTCCGGATAACTTGATAAGCACCCCGGTTCTAAATGAATCGGGGTTATTTTTTGATAGAATTATCCGAATATTCATCCTCGGCAGGGCTAAACAGCATGGCATTGGATGATCCGTGAGTCCCAATCACAGTCTGGTACCTCCCCCGTTCAAAGGCATAGATAAAAAGTAGATAAAGCATACATGAAGCATAGATTAAGCATATATAAAGCGTATATGAAGTATAGTTAAAGCGTACATGAAGCATAGATAAAGCATGGTAAAAGCGCACTAAAAGTATAAAATCTGAATATGACCTCCCACATCAAAATATATAACAATTTCCTCCCCTTTGGGGCCGGGGGCCTTTATCAAGCAGGAAGAATAGGGGAATGATAACATAAGGCAAAAGCCGGTCACCTGGAAAATCGAATCTCAAAATCTGTAACATTTTCTTCTTCATATTCGTCTTCCATACATCCTGTGATGCAACTTTTCTCTGTCTTTTGGTCTTTAATATGATTCATTAATATCTCCACATTTTTAATAAACCGTTCATCATGAATATTTACCACTCAATAATTATATAGTAGTATGTATTGCAAAGTACATATCTTTGTCATGTTGTTTGTTAAAGTAAGTATTAAAAATGTAAACATGAAAACAATTTTCTTAGTACTCATTTCATTGATTATCTGTTCTTTATGCAATTCAGTAAAAGCACAATCTGTTGTGAAAACGGTTTCTCTGGCAAAAAATAACCAGGAAGAAATAACAGGAAAAGTAGCCAACGAAAATCATCAGGCTGTTCCTTTTGCCACCGTTACTCTTTTAAAAGCGGATGATTCTGCTTTAATCAAAGGAAATATCACCGATGAACTGGGTCAATACGTTTTTACCAACATTCCGGCAGGGAAATACATTACTTCGGCATCGGTCATTGGGATGTTGAAATCATACAGCCGGCCATTTGAGATAAATGAAGCTCATTCCAAAGTAATGGTCCCTGAATTGATCCTAAAAGACAATACTCAATTATTAAAAGGAGTAAATGTAACCGCCAGCAAACCTTTTATTGAGCATAAGCTGGATAAGACGGTGGTGAACGTGGAAAATAGTGTAGTAAGTACCGGCAATACGGTGTTGGAAGTATTAGAAAAAGTGCCGGGCGTACAGGTGGATAACGATGGCAATATTTCCTTGAAAGGAAAAAGTGGTGTCACCATTATGATCAACGGCAAGCTGACCTATCTTTCCCAGGAACAGCTTACCGCCATGCTGAAATCTATGAGCGCTAGTCAGCTTTCGCAAATAGAAATCATTACCAATCCTTCCGCCAAGTATGATGCGTCTGGCACTGCAGGCATTATCAATTTAAAATTAAAGAAAAATGCAAATGAAGGTTTTAATGGAAATGTCATGCTGGGATATTATCAGTCAACACACAGTACTTATAATGGAGGACTTAATCTGAATTATAAAAAAGATAAGATCAATCTGTTTGGAAATTATAGCCGGAATGGCGGAGGAGGATCGAACGACATGGAACTTATACGCAGGTTTTATAACGGAAACAGTAAATCGCTTAATTCCCAAATGGAACAAAATTCTATAAACCATTGGTCTTATACTTATCAATCAATCAGAGCTGGAATAGATTATAATATAAACAAAAATAATACACTTGGGGCGCTGATCACTTATTCCGGTAACCCTCAGACCAGCAGGCGGAACGGCCCCATCCACTTTTATGATGCTGGAATGAATCTGGATTCACTGGTTGTCCCACATAGCGAGATTGATAATTCATGGCATTCAGTTACGTATAACCTGAATTACAAATTGACCATAGATACGGCAGGGCAGGAGCTGACAGCCAATTTCGATTATTCTCCTTTCAGCAGCACATCCGGCCAGAATTACAGCACAGAATATTTTGATGGTGTAGGAATTCAATTGCATGAGCCGAAATACCGCCGCGGCAATCTTCCTTCCGGTATTGATATTAAATCGGGTAAGATAGATTATACACTGCCATTGAAAAATAAAATGCAATTCGAAGCAGGAGTAAAAAGCAGTCTTGTTACCAGCGATAATAATGTGCAGTATGAAAACCAGATTGACGGTAAATGGCTGAATGATACAGGCACTACCAATCATTTTATCTATAAGGAAAATATCAATGCCGCCTATATCAATTTTAAAAAAGAATTGAAAAAAGGATGGGCATTTCAGCTTGGACTGCGCGGAGAGCAAACCGTTTCCAAAGCCGACCAGGTTACTATTGACTCAGTAGTTAACAGGAATTATTTCCAATTATTCCCCAGCGTATTTGTTAAAAAGGATCTAAATAAAAACAATACGCTGACCTTTTCATATAGCCGTCGTATTGACCGGCCTGACTATGGTTCGCTGAATCCATTTACTTATTATATTGACGACTATACCTATAGTCAGGGAAATCCTTTTCTGCAGCCGCAGTTGACCAATTCCTTTGAGCTGTCTCATTCATTTAAAAGCATTCTTTTTACCACCTTAAATTATAGCCACACTTCGGATGTGATCACCGGAATTATCAAACAAAATGATACAACCCATGTAGGCTATGAAATGAATGAAAACCTGAATACAATGAACAATATCGGTATCAGCGTAAGCATGCCTATCCAGGTAACCAAATGGTGGATGACGAACAATTTTATCAATGTATATCGCAATCATTACAATGGGCAATTAGAGGGCGGACAACTGAACAATAGCTTAACCTCTTTCAACTTCAATACCACTAATACCTTTACGCTTCCCTGGGATATGAAAGCTGAGCTAAGCGGTTACTACAATTCCAGAGGAGTTCACGGAATGGCAATCAGCTATCCAAGGTATAGCGTTTCGGCTGGTGTACAGAAATCTTTCTGGGATAAGCGCGCCAGTATGAAGCTGAACGTAAACGATATTTTCGATACACAGGAAGGTGGAGGAACGCTTCACTATCAGCAGATTAATATGACAATACATAATAAATGGGAAAGCCGCAGAATAGGACTGACATTCAGCTACAGCTTCGGTAATAAGAACTTGAAAGTCAATCAAAATCACAAAACGGGAATAGAGGACGAGCAGAATAGAATTAGTAAATAATTAAAGGCCAAACATCTCAACCCCAATATCATGGAAAAGAATTCAAACATCGCGTTACTTGCCAGTTTCCTTATCTTTTCGGTTTCACTTCAATCTGTTTCAGCGCAGGAAAAAGCATCAGGTGAAATAACCGGATCGGTCATTGATAATACAAATAAACTGGCAGAATATGCCACGGTAACCCTTCTCAAGGCCTCTGATTCTTCTTTGGTCAAAGGGGCCATAACAGACGAGAACGGGAAATATCATTTTGATCATGTTGCTAACGGTAAATACATTACTTCCGCTTCTATGCTTGGTATGGTAAAAGCTTACAGTCAGCCATTTACCTGGAGAAATTCGGAAAAAGCCTTAGAAGTTCCTGAACTGGTATTACTGCAAAATGCCCATCTGCTGAAGGGAGTAAGCATTACATCCACTAAACCATTCATTCAGCGGGAAATTGACAAGACCGTTGTCAATGTGGAAAACAGCATTGTAAGCGCCGGCAGCAATGCATGGGAAATATTGCAAAAATCACCGGGTGTGACAGTGGACAACAGCAACAATACCATCCGCCTCCAGGGGAAAACAGGGGTGCAAATCTACGTGGACGGGAGGCCAACCTATCTTTCACAGGATCAGTTGGCAGCTCTTTTGAAAAACATGAATTCCAATACCCTAAAATCTATTGAGATCATGACACAGCCGCCTGCGAAATATGATGCAGCCGGTAACGCGGGCATTATTAATATTATTACTAAAAAAGGTAAAGAAGTCGGGCTGAATGGCAGTATCACCGCGGGGATAGGACATGGGAAGCATTTCAGGGAAAATGCCGGAACTAATCTGAATTATCGTAACGGTAAAATAAACCTGTATGGTAATTATGATTTTTACAAGGGCACCTGGTGGAATGACAATTATATCACGCGGAATTTTTATGATGGTACGGGAAAAACATTGAGCACCAGGACAGAGCAATCCAGCTATCACAACTCACCTTCTACTTCACACAATTTTAAAGCGGGTATAGATTATTATATAGATGATAAAAACACGATCGGTTTCATGATGAACGGTGCAGTTAATCCATCTTCGGATAATCGTTACAATACTACCTGGTTTAAGAATGGCGATGGATCCTTGGAAAATACCAGCCTTACCCACAGTACTGAAAAGGCGAACTGGACCAATTATACTTATGATGTGAATTACCAGGGACGTTACGACAGCACCGGTAAAGAGCTGGATATTGATGTGGCGTATTCGAAATTTGACAACACTGCCTTGGATAATTATTATACAAATGCAGTGTATTCGGATGGTACCCCTTTGCCCGATTTGCCCGGATCACCCAATCCAAATATCCGGCAAGGAAAGACCCCTACCATGATAGATATTAAGACTGCCAAGATTGATTATACCTTGCCTTTGAAACAGGGAGCAAAGCTTTCATTCGGTGCAAAGGCCAGCTTCGTTACCACTGACAATAACATTCAATATTTTCAACTGGATAATCAAAGTCAGCAATGGCTATACGATTCTGCGACTAACCATTTTAAATATACCGAAAATATCAATGCAGCTTACATCAATTTCAATAAGGAATTCAAAAAAGGGTGGGGGCTTCAATTGGGATTAAGAGGTGAGCAGACTGTTTCTGATGGGCACCAGTTTACGAATGATTCTACAGTAAAAAGAAATTATTTCCAGTTTTTCCCCACGGTATTTATCAATAAGAAACTGGATAAAAATAATACCCTGAATTTATCTTATGCCCGCCGTATTGACCGGCCTGATTATCAGACGCTAAATCCTTTCCGTTATTATCTTGATCCTTATACTTATGAAGAAGGGAATCCTTATTTACAACCTCAACTGACTAATTCATTTAACTTGTCTTATGCTTATAAAAGTCTTCTGATCGCTTCCTTAAACTACAGCAATACGCATAATGTAATGGCCCAGGTTTTAAAGCAGGATGATTCCGCTTTGATCACATATCAGACTATGGAGAATCTGGCGAAAACAAAAAATATAGGTTTAAATGTATCCCTTTCTATTCCGGTCACTTCCTGGTGGATGAGCAATAATTCCATCAATGTTTTTTACAACGTATTTCAGGGACAATTTCTCGGAGCTTATCTGAATTTTGGGAAAGCAGCTTATATGGTAAATACTACCAATAGCTTTACGCTGGGTAAGGGCTTCACTGGAGAGTTGAGTGGGTATTATAATTCTTCCATGCTATGGAGCATATTTGCTATACGGCCTCAATATTCGGTATCAGCAGGTATTCAGAAAACCCTTTTGAAAGATAAAGCGACCATCAAACTGAATGTGAACGATATTTTCCATACCCAACATTCGTATGCTTCAGTTAAATACCAGAATTTAGACGTGACAGCAAACAATCATTGGGATAGTCAAAGCATAGGATTAACATTTACATGGAGATTCAATAAAGGGAATGTGAAGGCGGTTCATCATCGTCAGTCGGCCATAGAAGAAGAGCAGAACAGGATAAAGAAATAACCATTTGATTGTTTCATTGTCTCACTGTTTAATGGTTAGAGAACATTACCAAACAGCAATTTAACCATACAGCCATATCACAATACAGTATCTGCTTGATCTTTGAATTTAGGTTATTAGGCAACCTTTTCCGGCTATTAGTCGAATAGATTTTTTTGAAGCAATGATGGTTTATTCCTTTGCATCAGTGTTAAAGAAAACAAAAAAATAAAAAAGCATGATGAACGGTATGATTAGTTGTAACATTTATTACGTTTATTCGTCTTAAAGAAAAAGAAAAACAGCATCTGATGTATGAATTAGCCGGCAGTATGTATCACGAGCGAACAAAAAGTGTTCGGAACCGGACAGCAGTGAACAGGATGAATTATTAAACATATTGAATTTCAATGGTTTTTGTCTGAAATAGTATTTGGCACAATCCATGTTTTTAGGAACAATGAAAACAAAAGAAAATAGTTTAACTATCTTATTAATAATAAATTGGAAATTTTCTTAACAAATGGAGCAACTTTTAAATTTTTCCCTGTCTTTATTAATAATCAGCGCGCAGTTAAAGACAGAAATTAACCTCGACAACATTTAATACAAACCAGATTTAACTGATTCTTAAAACATTAAAAAAATAATCATGAAAACGATCATCAAATATTTCTTTGCAGCATTATTAATCGGTGGAACTGCCTTCGCTGCCAACGCACAGGAATCTCAGTCGCAAATCAGCCAAAAGCCGGGTAAATACGAAGTGACCACCCGTCTTACGGAAAAAGTGGGCACGTATGAACAACGAAAATTATATCGTGAGTTTTTAACGGAATACATGAAGAATTGTCCTTACATCAGCAACTTTAGTGTTCATGAAGTGATAGATGCCAATAATAATCATGATGTAGTCTGGACTTATGATGTAAGCGGATGGAATGATATTACCAGATTTTATAGCTGGATCGGTGATCACTTAAAAGCTGCTCAAAAAGACGGACTCAAAATGGCCATGACGCCTTATGCACCTGATTATGCTATCGGCGGGCAGATTCACCTGGAAAAAAGGAATAGCAACGAATTAGCTAAAAGCAAAAACAAATTAAATAATGCTAACGGTTAAAAACCATTAAAGTAATTTATCATGAAAACGATCATCAAAATGCTATTTGTGGCATTATTAATCATCGGAACAACCTTCATTGCCCATGGGCGATCTCTTCAAGCGCCGGTTGATCAGAAGCCGGATAAATATGAGGTGACGACTCAATTAGTGGAGGAAAAAGGCACTTATGAGCAGCGAAAATTGTATCGGGAATTTTTAACGGAATATATGAAGAACTGTCCCTATATTAGTAATTTCAATATCCATGAGGAAATAGATTCTCATAATGACCATGATGTAGTTTGGACCTATGATGTAAATAATTGGGATGATATTACTAAATTTTATAGCTGGGTAACTAATCAGTTGAAGGCTTCTAAAAACAACGGACTTAAGACAGCCATGACGCCGTATGCGCCTGATTATGCAATCGGAGGACGAATCCAGGTAGAGAAAAGAGATAAGGCAGCGCTGGCAAAATATTAAAAGTGTGGGATGTTTAATTATAAGCGCCCCGATTCATCGGGGGGCTGCCGGGGATAGGAGGAACGCACGGCCGTGCGTTCCCGCTGCTAGCCCCGGCAGCCCTCATACAGTGGGGTTTTTGGTTGATAAAATCTCCCCCGGCCTAAGGCAGGGGGATTTTTTTATACTGCATGCAACTATTTTTATTTATCTTGTCTTTAAGTAAGAACATCCATGGAAAATGAAGCGCTTTTACCTGAATCCTTGGTCGTCCGGTACCGAAATGGAGATATGCTGGCGGCAAAACAATTGTATGAGCAATATTCCAAAGCCATGTATAATATTTGCCTGCGGATGATGAATAACGTACAGGATGCGGAAGATATGCTTCAGGAAGCTTTTTATATGATCTTTAAAAATCTGGAAAGTTATCGGGGTGAATCCACTATTGGAGCATGGATAAAAAGTATTGTCGTCCATAAATGCATCAATCAGTTGAAAAAGAAAAAGCCTGTTTGGGTAGAAGCAGATAATTTAGAACTACAGGAAGAGGAAATGGTGGATGAACAGGCATTCAAATATACCGTTGAAAACGTAAAGCAGGCTATTAATCATTTACGGGACGGATACCGGATCGTATTGAACTTATACCTTTTTGAAAATTATTCTCATAAAGAAATAGCAGAGAAATTAGGTATTTCAGAATCAACCGCTAAGACACAATATATGAGAGCAAAGAAAAAAGTGAGAGAAATGGCGGGTGACAGAAGCAGGGAGTGGCAGTAGTCAATATATGGTATTGAAGAGTAAATGGCCAATCAGTACATTGAATATCTGAACCCTATACCTTTAGACTTTATAACATTGTGGTATTAAGACTTTAAATCATGCAAGACAGTTTGGAAGAATATATCAGGAATCATCGTGATGAATTTGAGGATGCGGTTCCGGATAATAAAGTGTGGGACAGGGTAGGCAGAGATTTGCAAAAG
>SCQV01000403.1 GCA_004299085.1 Chitinophagaceae bacterium
ATCCTGCCGTAATTTGACCGGCAGTTCTCTGCTATAGGCCTGATCTTATCCCATAAGTGACGGAGGCCACGCTCCATTTTTTCCTTACAACCAGGTTTTCTAAATATAAAGCATATCTGAAAGCCGGGCAGGAGAAATAATATTTAATGAGTGGGTTTTTTAATAACATCTTTTTCCAAAATCCGGGAAATATGTCCGCAAAACTTGCAACAAAGAAGGTGGTCTTATGTAGGCCAATGCCATTATTCAAGTCTGGCAAAGGTTCTGGCGACCCGCCTAATCTCATAATAGCAGTGGATAATAAAACAGAATCCAGCCAATTGTTTGAATGTTTATAGGCAATCTCAGCATTTTTCAATAATGTTGACTTCAAAGTGTCCAAGGCTGGAATGGAAAACTGCCCTAACAACCGGGCGGCATGATATATCAATAAAGGCGTTCTGCCATAGTGTGGTGAAATGTATGCAGGATGCTTCAGGTACTCCTTTTCCACAATCATCCTTCGTAGCAGTTCTACAGAAGCACTGTCATGCACATCCAACGGAAGACCATACGCATGCACAAAATAAAGTACATTGCATAATACACAAAAGTCAAAATCTATGGGCATTTTGACGCCGAACCAGGTAGAATATGCACGCAGTTTCCGGTATCTTTTATAGGTATTCTCTATCCAGGCAGTTTCTCCGTTAGCATGCGAATCCATTAATTTCTTTATCAAGTTCGTCAAGCTGTCGGAAGGGTCCATGCTCAGCCAGAAAATAGAAGTATCATCCAGATCGTCCGGCAGATTCTTCGTATTATCAAAAAGATTCAGGAACCAGGAGTTAGGGAAAACCAGCGGCGGATTTGTCCTCCAGAAATTGAAAGTTGGCAGGCCGTCTTTGTTTCTGTTATGGCTATAAGAACGAATGGTGCGATGAATGATGGTATCTCCTGCTATCTGCTGTTCAGGAGTTAAATAAGGCAATGCTTCTTTAATTGTAAAAGCAATAAGACCGGCAAAAAAAACAGCATTATCTTCCTTTAATTTCAGAGATTCTCCATATTGCCTGTATGTAGGAAAAGAACCTGCATAATAAAAGTCATCTGTTTTGATCTGCAGCACTTCAATTTGATGCAGCAAAGTGTCTATGATGGATGCACGTTGTGCCATTGCAAACACTCCTGTTAACGATAACAATGACAACAACATGAAAGTTTTTATACATTGGCTCACTGTTACTCATATTTAAAGAGATTTATCCCATCAGTAGCACTTCATCAGAGTTGTCTTTTTCTTTCCATAAAACCTTTACCCGCTGGGAAATAATAGAATCTATGGTACGTCCGGCATAATCAGGCTGGATGGGTAATTGGCGGCTGAATCCGCGATCTATTAATACCAGCAACTCCACTTTTTCCGGCCTGCCGAAATCCAAAATGGCGTCCAGGGCAGAGCGAATAGTCCTGCCTGTATATAACACGTCATCAATCAGAATGACCTGCTTATTTTCAACAGAAAACCGAATATCGGTCTGGTTGGGAATATGCAATGCTTCTTTTTTGTTGTAATCATCTCTGTAAAATGTAATATCTAATTTCCCGTAGGGGATTTTAATATCCGGCAAAAGCAGGCTTAACTTTTGATAAATACGGTCAGAGAGGTAAATTCCCCTCGGCTGTAATCCAATCAATACAGTGTGATCAAAATGTAAATGATTTTCCATTAACTGATGACACAATCTGTCTATAGTAATGGCTAATTGTTGCTGATTCAGAATTGTTTTCAAGATGTTCACCGCTTAGACCCTCAAAAGTACAAAATCAATTAACAGGAACATCAAATACTGTTTGCTCATTTGCCGGAATAAATCCTATTTCGATATTCGAAGGCAAGTCTTTCTGGTGGTACAGCCGGATAGTTTCTTTTTTGAAATCACCCGGCTTTGCTTCATAAATGTTTTCAAACACCTGCGGATTACGATCTACGAGCGGATACCAGGAACTTTGCACCTGAACCATCATACGATGCCCTTTTTTAAAAGTATAAAGTAGATCGGGAATATGAAAATGAACCAACGTAGGCTTATCCGGTACAAACGGCTCCGGCTTTGAAAAGCTGTTACGGTATTTTCCCCGCATGATCTCTGCTCTCACCAAGGCTTCATAACCTCCTGCAGGCACTTCTTTCCCGTCAATCTTATAGTTGCTCATTGTATCCGGATAAACGTCTATCAGCTTTACAACAAAATCAGCATCTGTTCCGGTCATGGATACGTACAGATTGGCATACATGGGCCCCGCAAGCGTAATACTGCTATCCAGCACCGGTGTGGAGAAAGTCAGCACATCTAGTCTTGTAGCCGCAAAACGCTGATCCGCATCCATGTAGGTCACCCCACGGCCGGCACGCACCCCTCCTTCATAAGGAACAGGTTTATCAGGATCAGAAAGATATTGATTGTATGATTTTGTCACCGAAGGCGGAGAAAAAGAAAGTGCATCCTCTTCCCTGAAATATAATTTTCTTGGAATAATCCTTTTGGCCGGCCAATGATTAAAAGTATCCCAACGGTTCAACCCTACATCATATAATAATGCACCGGGAAAATTCGGCATAGGTGTCCCTTTCAGATAATGCATGAAATACGGAAATTCGATATTTTTTTGAAACCAACGGCTGGTATTAAAGCCAAAGGGAATATCTCCCAGGTGATCCATCTTCATGCCGGCCCATCCGCCATGATACCAGGGCCCCATGACTAAAAAATTAGGATGCTCCGGATTTTTATGTTCTATGCTTTCATAAGTCTGCATGGTTCCCCATTGGTCTTCCGCATCATACCATCCGCCAACTAACATGGTAGCCGGTTTCACATCGTACATGAAACGGCGTATATCCCTTGCTTTCCACCAGGCATCATAATTTGGATGCATCAAAATCGTATCCCAAAAACGCACAAGATGATGATAATAAGATTTGTTTACTTCAGGGACTGTAGGAAGATGATTTAAAAAGAACTGATAATTATCCGTATATTTTAAATCCAACGGGGGCATATTATTCTTAGTGGATCCATTTGTAGAATTAGCAAACCAATAATCAAAATTAAATTCATCCATCATAAAAAATGCTCCATTATGGTGGGTATCGTCTCCCAGAAACCAGTCGGTTACCGGCGCCTGCGGTGAAACCACTTTAATGGCAGGATGACCGCAAAGTGCAGCATTGGTAGCAAAAAAGCCCGGATAGGATATTCCCCAAACGCCTACTTTACCGTCATTGTGCTTCACATGCTTCAAGAGCCAATCCACGGTATCATAAGTATCCGAAGCTTCATCGTGTTCTTTGCCTTTTTTATTCACAATAAATGGCGTTATTTCTTCCCACTGACCTTCGCTATGGTGCTTTCCTCTTACATCCTGATAAACAAAAATGAAGCCTTCTTTCATAAATTCAGGAGAAGGTCCTAACAATAATTTATACTCATCCGGCCCATAAGGCGCCACGGAATAGCACGTCCGGTTCATCATAATAGGATAATCTTCAGAAGTATCTTTCGGCACATATACCGCGGTGAATAGTTTGACACCATCCCGCATCGGGATCATATATTCATATTTGTTATAATGAGTGCGTGCATAAGACGTGTCAAAAGGAAGCTGGGCAAATAATGTCCCCGAAGAAAATAAAAGGAGAAACAGTATCCGGATAATCTTTTTCATATAAAATACTTTATCGTTTTATTGATTAAATAAAGCTTCTGATGTGTAAATGAAATGATGTTCCAAAAGTAAAATAAATTGTATAAAAGCAAAGTGCCAAACTTTTATACCTTTGCACCATGCAAATACTTGATGGCAAGCTGGTTTCAAAGTCAGTTAAAAACTACTTAGCACAATCCGTAACTATCCAAAAGGAAAAAGGAAAAAAAATCCCTCATCTGGCAGCTATTCTAGTGGGCAGTAATGGCGCCAGTGAAACTTATGTCGCCGGTAAAATCAAAGATTGTGAAGAAGTGGGCTTTAACTCTACCTTGCTGCGACTGGATGAAAGCGTCTCAGAAAAAAGCCTGATTGAACACATCGGGTTTTTAAATGATGATCCTGACGTGGACGGTATTTTAGTGCAATTGCCGTTACCTGTTCATATTAAAGAAGAACATATTATCAGCAGCATAGATCCGGGAAAAGATGTGGACGGATTTCATCCGGTAAGCATGGGCAAAATGGTAAACGGCTTACCTACTTTTATCCCTGCAACTCCCTATGGCATTATGCTGATGCTGGAACATTACAAAATTGAAACTTCGGGGAAATATGCAGTCGTCATAGGCCGCAGCCACATTGTAGGCACTCCGATGAGCATTTTGCTCAGCCGCAATACCCCTTATGGAAATTGCACCGTCACCCAATGCCACTCTAAAACACATGACCTCGCTTCATTTTGCAGACAAGCTGATATTTTAGTAGCTGCTTTGGGAAAGCCTGAATTCATTACTGCCGATATGGTTAAAGAAGGTGCTGTTGTGATTGATGTGGGAATTACCCGCATTCCCGACAATACTAAGAAAAGTGGTTATCGCCTGTCAGGTGATGTGAAATATGACGAAGTAGCACCTAAATGCAGTTTCATAACTCCTGTTCCGGGTGGGGTAGGACCTATGACCAGAGCCGCTTTACTTAAGAATACTTTCAATGCAACGGTAGCATTGAAAGCGGTGATGAATTAATGCTTTATCGGGTTAAAAGGATGCTAAAGATTAGCCCGCAAAGCCACCAAGAACAATAAGAAAAGCCTTTGTGAACTTTGTGCCTTCGTGGGAAATCAACACACAGAAGGTTCATAAGGAAAATTATTTTTGATATAGCAACACTTTCTCCGCAGAAAAATATAACTCGATTTCAAAAACCTATTCTTTTAGATACTCCAGCAGAGAATGCTGCTTCCATCCTTTATTCAAATCATGTAAATCTTTTCAATAATTCTGTAACAACCTGGGATATAAGTTGTCTTAATTTTGCTTTCTAAAATAAGGCAAGATGAAAGGAACGTATCCGATTGAAGGAATGAGCTGCAATGGTTGCAGAACTTATGTGGAGAATACATTAAACAAAATAGAAGGAGTAAAAACTGCAACGGTGGATTTGCAAAAAGGTGAAGCAGTTGTTGAAGCGGATGCACTTGTCTCTTTTAAAAAATTAGAGGCCGCATTAAAGGATTCACATTACAGAATATTGCCATCAGGTAATCATCCGTATCCTCATCATGAGGAACACCATCAAAAGGAATCCTCAGAAAAAGGCAATGGAATTTTCTATTGTCCCATGCATTGTGAAGGCAATAAAACCTACAACAAACCGGGAAATTGTCCAATATGCGGAATGGATTTGGTAGAACAACCTGCTATTAAAAAAACAGTTCAATACACCTGTCCGATGCATCCTGAAGTTATCCGTAATGAGCCGGGAAATTGCCCGATATGCGGTATGGATTTAGTACCTGTTGCCGGCGAAATGGAAGAAGATAAGACTTATAAAACATTATTGCGAAAATTCAAAATAGCCGTATTGTTCACGCTACCCATCTTCATCATCGGGATGTCAGAGATGCTTCCTGGCAATCCTTTATTTAAAGTAATGGATTTAAGATACTGGAATTGGGTAGAATTAATTTTATCCATTCCTGTCGTCTTTTATGCAGCATGGATGTTTTTTGAAAGAACATGGAGATCCATTATTACCTGGCACCTGAATATGTTCACGTTGATTGGCATTGGCTCCGGTGTGGCCTGGCTTTTCAGTTTAATTGCCTTGTTTTTCCCCGGTGTATTTCCTGATGAGTTCAAAACGCATCACGGAACGGTTTACGTGTATTTTGAAGCTGCCACTGTTATTCTGACTTTAGTATTATTAGGACAACTGATGGAAGCCCGTGCACACGGAAAAACCAATGCTGCTATCAAAGCCTTATTAAAATTAGCACCCAATACTGCAACCAAAATTATAGATAACAAGGAACAAATTGTGTCCGTAGATGATATTCATCCTGGCAATTTTCTACGTGTAAAGCCCGGCGAAAAAATACCCGTGGATGGCAGCATAATAGAAGGTGAATCGAATATAGATGAATCCATGATTACAGGAGAGCCGCTTCCTGTAACTAAAAAAACAGGTGATAAAGTTAATGCCGGTACCATCAATGGCAATAAAACTTTTGTCATGAAGGCCGAAAAAGTGGGAGCCGAAACTTTACTTTCACAAATCATTGAAATGGTGAATGCAGCAAGCCGGTCCAAAGCGCCCGTGCAGAAATTAGCCGATAAGATTTCAGGATATTTTGTTCCTATTGTAGTACTTATTGCCGTTATTACTTTTATTCTCTGGTCTGCTTTCGGGCCGGCTCCTTCGCATGTGTATGCCTTGGTAAATGCCATTGCAGTATTAATCATTGCCTGCCCTTGTGCACTGGGACTGGCAACTCCCATGGCAGTGATGGTGGGCATGGGTAAAGGCGCACAGTCCGGTGTGCTGATAAAAAATGCAGAAGCTTTGGAAAAAATGAATGAAGTAACTATGGTGGTAATAGACAAAACCGGAACCGTTACGGAAGGAAAACCTTCTGTTGAAAAAATCATTTCTGTTCGGCCTTCCCTAACCGAACAGAATATTTTACAAAAAATCGTTTCTCTTAATAGCAACAGCGAACATCCTTTGGCACAAGCAACTTTGGAATACGGTAAAAAAGAAAACGTAAAACCACTGCCGGTTTCCCATTTTGAAGCCATAAGCGGTAAAGGAGTAACGGCCATTTCAAATAATAAAAAACTGGCATTGGGTAATAGCAAACTCATGGTACAGGAAAATGTTTCTATCTCCGAAACCATTGAACAAAAGGTCACTTATGAACAACAACAAGGGAAGACAGTTTCTTATCTTTCTGAAGGAACTAATATATTAGGATATATCGTTATCTCCGATAAGATAAAGGAAAATGCTAAAGAAGCTATTCATCAGTTGCAACAGGAAGGGCTGGAAGTGTGGATGTTTACAGGAGACAATGAATATACGGCAAAGGCGGTTAGTGAACATCTTGGGTTAGACGGATATAAAGCAGGTATGTTGCCTGAAGATAAATTGAATGAGATAAAAAGATTTCAGACGGAAGGGAAAAAAGTGGTGATGGCAGGAGACGGTATTAATGATGCGCCTGCCCTTTCCCAAGCCGATACCGGCATTGCCATGGGAACCGGGACAGATGTCGCTATTGAAAGTGCAGGCGTTACGCTGCTGAAAGGAGATTTAAACGGCATAGTAAAAGCAAGGAAACTCAGTGAAAAGACCATGAAAAATATTAAGCAGAATTTATGGTTCGCTTTAGGTTACAATATTCTGGGTATCCCGATTGCAGCAGGTGTGCTATTCCCATTTTTTGGATTATTATTATCGCCGATGATTGCAGCCTTAGCCATGAGCTTTAGTTCAGTGTCGGTTATTAGCAATTCTTTAAGATTAAGAAGTGCACGGATTTAATCTGAATCAATATATTTGCACAATTGAAAAATCTGATTAGCATATTATTTTTCGCTTTTGCCGGTATCCTTCTGATGCCTAAGGTGAGTAAAGCCTGCGGCTGCTGCCATCAATCAGCTAGAGATATCGTATGCAGCACGCAACAGGTTTTACAAAGAACGTCAAGCGCTTCCTGCTGCCATATTCATGATACCAACGATGCCTATTCACAGCAGAGGAATAGTTGTGGCAGGAATGGAACATGCAACTGTTCATCTAATAATGTTGTGAGCGCTATCACCATTAATGTACAAAATTTTATAATCACCCAACTGAAAGAAAAACCCAAAATTTTCTTATCTATTTCACCGCTTCTTTCAGGATATTCTTCTTTTTGGCAACCGCCTAAGATAGTATGATTAATGAACGTGGAGCTATAAGTGGTACTAAAAGTATTATAGCGGAGTCTCTATCCCGCAAAGCCACCAAGAGCACTAAGAAAAGCTTTGTGCCCTTTGTGCCTTTGTGGGAGATAAAAGGATGCTAATAAATCACCACTCCACTTGTTCGTTTTCCCCGGTCATTCAGACAGTCTGCATTCTTCTTATATCCTTACAATTAAAAAAAGTAATTCCTGATGTATATTAAATATTTGAAGACCATCTTTGTCTTGACAGTTTTCCTATTGTCCATGCAATCCGCTTTTAGCCAATCCGTTTCCTCATTCAATTTCGGAAATAACAAGGTCTATACTCCGTTTACAAGCTTTGCTGTCCCGGTTGCCGATACCACGCCTGTGAATTCGCCGGTGAAAGGACCCATATCAAATCTTGAAAAAAATATTGCCACCAAAGCAATTAAAGGAGCTAATGAAGGCATTCATTTTCCTGTGGGGACGTCAGATATAAAAACGGTACGCTATGATTTGTTTATCACCGATACTACAGTAGATTATACCGGTAAAAAACGTCATGCCATTGCTGTGAATGCAAGTATCCCCGCCCCTACGCTGGTTTTTACAGTGGGTGATACCGCACTGATATATGTACATAATGATGCTGATGAACCGACCGCTATTCATTGGCACGGCGTATTTCTCCCCAATAGAATGGATGGAGTTGCCTGGCTGACACAGTTACCCATTCCACCACACACTACTTATATTTATAAATTCCCGGTTTTACAGGCAGGCACTTATTGGTATCACAGTCATTACGACTTACAGGAGCAGATTGGGCTTTACGGTGCTTTGATTTTTAATAAAAGAACAGAGCCGGATATTCCAACAATACCCATAGTCTTAAGCGACTGGAGCAATACGAAACCCAAAGAGATTGACCGCATGCTGCATACAGAGAATGACTGGTTTGCCATTGAAAAGCATTCTACGCAAAGTTATTGGGAAGCACTAAAAGCGGGAAAGATCGGAGTAAAATTTATCAACGAATGGAAGCGTATGAAGGCAATGGATGTGAGTGATGTATATTATGAAAAATTTCTGCTGAATGGAAAATCGTCCGAGCAATTCAAACAGTTCAAAGCGGGTGATAGTGTGCGATTACGTATTGTAAACGGAGGCGCTTCTTCTTATTTCTGGATTTCTTACAGTGGCGGGAAAATGACCGTGATAGCGAATGACGGAAATGATGTAAAGCCTGTGCAGGTGAGCCGGTTTATTATAGCCCCTTCCGAAACATACGACGTTGTGGTAACCATTCCTGAAAATATGCAATATGAGCTGTTGGCCACTCCTGAAGACAGAAGCGGATCAGCAAGTCTCTGGCTCGGCAGTGGTATGAGAATGCCAGAACCTCCATTGCCGAAGCTGGACTACTTTGCAGGTATGAAAATGATGAATGAGATGATGAAGATGAATGGCGACATGAAGCCGATGGGTATGGATATGACCTTGCAGGAGATGAATATGAATGAAATCATGTATCCTGAATTAAATCTTCCTTTCGAGAATCATAAACATCAACATGATGAAATGAATACGAACGATATGGACAGCACCATACAAATAGATAATATGCGAACATCAAATGATACAAGCCACCAAACTGTCTATACCTGTCCTATGCATCCGGATGTTATTTCAGGTAAACCGGGAAAATGCCCGAAATGCAGAATGACTTTAGTGAGAAAAGAAGAAATGGATAATATGCAAATGCCCTCAAGAGAAAATAATATTACGACCTTGAATTATGGCATGCTGGAGTCGCCGGATAAAACAACCTTACCGGAAGGTACCTGGAAAACATTACGTTTTACTTTGGATGGGAATATGAACCGATATGTGTGGACCATTAATAACAAAACGGTTTCTGAGAGCGATAAAATTTTAATTAAACGCGGTGAAAACCTGCGTATCATTTTATACAATAATTCTATGATGCGGCATCCCATGCACCTGCATGGCCATGATTTCAGGCTGCTCAATGATTACGGCGAATATTCTCCTTTGAAAAATGTAGTGGACATTTTACCCATGGAAACAGATACGCTGGAATTTCATGCTTCGGAAAGTGGTGACTGGTTTTTTCATTGCCATATTTTATATCACATGATGAGCGGCATGGGCCGGATATTCAGTTATCAGGATAGCCCGCCGAATCCTGAAATACCCGATCCGAAGATGGCTTATCACATGCTGAACATGGACGACCGCATGTTTTTCCTGACTGCTGAAAATGATTTTGCCACCAATGGCAATGACGGCTCGCTGGAATATGGTAATACACGTTGGGCATTTCAGGGTGAATGGCGATTGGGGTATAATGCACTGCATGGATATGAAGTAGAGACGCACTTCGGAAGATATATAGGGAAAATGCAATGGTTGTTTCCCTATATTGGCTTTGACTGGCGATACAGAAAACAACATACTGATGAAAAAACATTATTCGGTCAAACCGATACTAAAGATGATCGGAAGGTTATTCATATTGGGGTGGAATATACTTTACCCTGGCTGATAGTTGCAGATGCCAGCGTGGACAATACAGGAAAATTCAGGATACAACTAAGTCGTGATGATATTCCACTCACACCCAGACTAAGAGGATCGTTTATGGTCAATACCGACAGGGAATATATGTACGGCTTGCGTTATATCTTCACAAAGAATTTTGCTCTTTCGGGACATTATGATAGCGATATGGGCTGGGGAGTGGGAGTGAGGGTCACGTATTAGTACCGCAAACAAACCTTAGTAGAAAAAGAATGAAGTAAACGATAAACCTTATTCCCTTATTTTCCATGAACTAAAAAGACCGGCAATACTTTATATGGAGAATAAAGCAATAAGGTTGAGATAAGAAAAGTATAACTGATTCTACTAAGGTCGAAGCCGCGTTTCTATTACTTGCCTGATGATTTAATACTATAAA
>SCQV01000404.1 GCA_004299085.1 Chitinophagaceae bacterium
CCGCATTTTGTTTCTGCACAGGAATTATTAAAGCTGTCTGCTGAAAACACCAAAGATCTGTTAAAGAAAGAATTGGAAATCAAATTCCACGAATTGCAGGAAGACTGGCATTATTCTTCATTGGAAAAAATATTTATCGAAAAAAGGATCTATCGCCAGATTGAAGAAGAGACCACATGGGAAGGTGTTATTGCAGCTATTGACAAAGGATTAAAGCCATATAAAAAATTATTTAAAAGAGAAATAACGGTTGACGACATCACCCAACTCACTGAAATAAAGATTAAACGTATTTCCAAATATGACAGCTTCCGTGCTGATGAACATATCAAAGGGGTAGAGAAAGATATTGATCAGGTAAAATACGATTTGGAACATTTAGTGGATTATGCGGTCGGCTATTATGAGAATTTATTGAAGAAATATGGCAAAGGACGCGAACGGAAAACAGAAATCCGGAATTTTGAAACTATTCAGGCGCAGGCGGTTGCCATAGCCAACACCAAATTATACATGAACGCCGCCGATGGGTTTATTGGAACAGGATTGAAGAAAGATGAATTTGTATGCGAATGTTCTGACCTGGATGATTTGATTGCTTTTACCAAAGAAGGCAAAATGAAAGTGGTGAAGGTGGTTGATAAAGTTTTTATCGGGAAAAATATAATTCATGCAGCCGTATTTAAAAAGGGCGATGATCGTACCACCTATAATATGATCTATGTGGATGGTAAAACGGGCGTCAGCTATGCAAAAAGGTTCAATGTTACCGGCATTACCCGCGATAAAGAATATGATCTGACTAAAGGAAACGAAAGATCAAAAGTGCATTATTTTACTGCCAATCCCAACGGAGAAGCGGAGGTCGTTGCTGTATCGTTAAGCCCCACATGCAGAGCCAAGATTAAGAATTTTGATTTTTATTTCGAAACCTTAGCTATCAAAGGCAGAGGTTCGGCGGGTAACCAGGTAACACATTATCCTGTGCGGCAAATCAAATTAAAAGAACAGGGCACCACAACATTGAGCGCTATTAAAATCTGGTATGATGATACCACAGGGAGGTTAAATACAGATGAACATGGCACTTTTATTGGCAACTTTGAGAACGATGATAAGATCATAGCATTTTACAACGAGGGAACTTATGAAATAACTAATTATGAATTGAGCAACCGTTACGATATGGATAACTTAGCTTTGATTGAGAAATTTGATCCCGGCAAAGTGATTACCACCGTTTATTATGATGCAGATAAAAAACAATACAATGTGAAACGGTTTAATATTGAAACGCAGACTCTTAATCAAAAATTTCTTTTTATCAAAGAAGGCAAAAATAATCGCCTCGAATTAGCCACTACAAATCAGCAACCGAAAGTTGTCATGATTACCGGCAAAAAGAAATCGGATGCAAAAAAGCAAGAAATAGATTTAGCTACCATAACGGATATTGCAGGCTGGAAGGCAGTCGGTAAAGAACTGACTGCTGAAAGCTTATTAAGCTTAGCATTGATTTCTGCAGAAGATCCTCAGCCGGCCACCGAAGATAAAAAACATCTTCAAAACGGGAGACAAGGAGAGCTGTTCTAAAGTTTAACTTTACTTTCACTTGATTTATTCAAAAATAGTAGTACATTGTATGGTTTCTAACTTTAAGGTTTCCCCTGGCATCTTCTGAATCATCTGATTTTCCAGCTTGTATAAAGGGAGCTTGAGCAAAACTTTCTTTATGACAAAATTGAAAATTGGTATCATTGACCTGGTCAGTAAGCGACCAGACAACACCTTATGGAGCAGGATCATGCATGCTAATCTGGCGAGCATCATGCCACAGGTAGTAGCTACCTGGTGTGAGCAGGAAGGCCATGAAGTAAAGATGATCTGCTATACCGGGTCGGAAGACCTTCACAGTGAATTACCGCAGGATGTAAATCTGGTTTTTATTTCTTCCTTCACGCAAGCGGCATTGCTGGCTTATTCACTAAGCAATTATTTCCGTAGCCAAGGTGCTGTTACGGTATTAGGCGGGCCGCATGCACGTTGTTATCCCGATGATGCTGTTAAATATTTTGATTATGTGCTGGGCTTTACACACCAATCTACCATTCAGGAAATCCTGGATAATTGTGTGCCGCAATTACCTGTCGGAAAACACCTTTCAGCATGTGGACAGCCAACACATCTACCCGGGATTATTGAAAGATGGAAATTCATTGAGCCGATTTTGAAGAAAGCGCCTTTTATCAAAATCATTCCCATGATTGGAAGCGTCGGCTGTCCTTATACTTGCCCATTTTGTATTGATTCAACGGTTACCTATCAGCCGCTGGATTTTGACGCTATCAAAAATGATTTACGTTTTCTCCGATCAAAATTCAGAAAACCTTTTGTGGTCTGGCATGATCCGAATTTCGGAGTGAAGTTCAATGATAACATGGAAGCCATCAGCGGCGCCATTCCGCCCGGAAGCATCCGGTTTATTGCGGAAAGCAGCCTATCTATTCTTTCCGAAGATCATTTAAAAGTAATGCGGCAAAATGGATTTAATGCGTTGTTACCTGGAATAGAATCATGGTATGATTTAGGAAATAAATCAAGGACTATTCATATTTTAGGACAAGAAAAGGTTTCCCGCGTTTCGGAGCATGTCAATATGATGCTTCGTTATGTTCCTTACGTACAAACTAATTTTGTACTGGGACTTGACAGTGATGCAGGCCCCGAACCCTTTGAGCTTACCAAGCGCTTCGTTGACCTTACCCCGGGGGCTTTCCCCGGCTATTCGTTGTTGAGTGCCTTTGGTGAAGCCGCTCCGTTAAATTTGGAATATCAGAAAGCAGGGCGCGTATTACCATTCCCGTTCCATTTTCTGAACAACAATCTGGCCATGAACATTAAGCCGAAGAATTATGAATGGATAGATTTTTATGATAAAGTCATTGACCTGACAGCATATACTTTTTCGCAGAAAGCGCTTCGCCGCCGTTTTATGGCCACATACGGCTTTACTCCCAAATGGATGAATTTGATGCGCGCTGTTTCTGCGGAAGGATACGGACGATTAAGATTCTTTAGAAAAGTTCGTAAAAACCTGATGGAGGACCATACTTTCAGAGACTATTTTGAAGGAGAAACCGATCAACTACCCTCGTTTTATAAAAATATTATTCAAAATGATCTGGGTGAGTGGTGGAAGTGGCTCCCTGAAGAAGCTCTAAATCATGATGCAAATGCCTACTTACATAAAACTGCCGTAAAGCAGGCGGTTTGAATGATGATTAGTTAAGGCATGTGCGACTAATCATACACCCTTCTCAGATTCAAATCTGACACCGGCGCTATGATAAGCGGAAACTGTTCGATGGTAACAAAGCTGGAATCTAAGCCAAACCCTTTTTCTTCAGATAGTCCCAGTTTTTTCAGCAGGAAATATCCTCTCATAATATACCGTTCCCAAAACGGCAAATCATTATCGTGCGAAAGAAATTTCTCCATGACAATAAACCGGAAATCTCCCACTACGTTATTCTTGCTAAGAGACTCATAACGGCTCATGATATTCACTTCCTTTCGTTTCACCATATCTTCGACCACTTTACGGAACATCAGGTTGATACGCTGCTCTACCCTAAACCCCAATCTGAATTCAATACGAATTACTTCGTTTGGAATCAGCGTATCTACAATATAATCGCAACGATACGGTTCGTCCACCACATCCACATGCACAAACCAATAAATATCTGCTCTCTTGGGCTTCTTATTGAAAATAGAATAAAAGATTTTGTGTTCTATTTCTTTAGGATTGTTGGCGCTGGTAAGATAAACAAGGTGCGTGGAATATTTTGGGATGCTGTTATCATTGCTGAGTTCCTGCAACTGTGGGAGGTAATCGTCAATTTTTACGAACTCCACATACCGGTTTCTGATTTTTCTGGATTGATACCAAATATAATTAACCAGAAAGATAGCGCCGGCTATCACAATGGTTACATACCCGCCGTGCGGAAACTTATCCATGTTGGCAAAAAGGAATGAAAATTCTATCGTAAGATAAATGAGCAGATATAAAGCAATGAATATTTTTTTAACCCGCCGCATCATCAGGTAATAAATCAGCAGGCAGGAAGTCATTATCATGGCAATGGTGATAGATAAGCCATAAGCTGCTTCCATGTTTTTAGATTCACCGCCAAAAAATAAAACCACCGCCACGCAACCTACCCCCAGGATCAGATTAACGCCCGGAATATAAAGCTGTCCCCGCTCTTCGGTAGGATAGTTTATTTTCATTTTAGGCCAGAGATTCAATTTGATAGCTTCACTTATCAGGGTAAATGAGCCGGAAATAATAGATTGACTGGCAATAATCGCAGCCATGGTGGCTATCACAATGCCGATGGGTACAAACCATGAAGGCATGATAGCAAAGAATATTTTGGTGTTGGCAGGAAGTATTTCGCCCCTATGCTGCAGAAACCAGGCTCCCTGGCCCATATAACTCAGAATAAGGCAAATCTTTACGTATATCCAGGACATACGTATATTGCCCCGCCCGCAATGGCCCAGGTCGGCATACAAGGCTTCGGCGCCTGTGGTACATAGAAAAACTGCCCCCAGAATCAAAAAACCTTGTGGATATGTGGCCAATAGTTTTATTGCATAATAAGGATTAAGCGCGAGGAAGATAGACCAGTTATCGGAAATATGAGACAGACCCACTACTGCCATCATCAGGAACCATAGTACCATGATGGGTCCGAAATATTTACCGATAAAATTAGTTCCAAATTGTTGTAGTAGAAATAGTGCGATGAGTATCACCAGCACAATTTTCAAAGTCACATCATGCGGCAGATTTAAACCTTCAATGGCGGAAGTCACCGTGATAGGCGGGGTAATTAAGCCATCAGCCAGCATGGCGGCGCCACCTGCCATGGCAAAGAAAACCATCCATTTGGCATGCCGGCGTATTAATGCATATAAAGAAAATACACCGCCCTCGCCTTTATTATCTGCCCGAAGTGTGATAAAAACATATTTCACCGTCGTTTGCATGGTGAGGGTCCAGATGATGCAGGATACGCCCCCTAATATCAGTAAATCCGTAATGGGTTTTCCGCGGGTAATTGCGTCAAAGGTATAAAGGGGGGAGGTTCCTAAGTCGCCGTAAACGATTCCTAAGGCGACTATCATTCCGGCGAAGGTGGCTTTCTTGAGATTCGGTGTGCTCACTGAATATGCAATATATTATTTGGTGCAAGTGGGGCAAAGATAGGGTTTTCAATAAAAACGGCGTATAAAATAAA
>SCQV01000405.1 GCA_004299085.1 Chitinophagaceae bacterium
TATTAGCAGTGTGGGATTTGAGAAACAGGAAATAAAGCTGAATGGAAAGAGCGAATTTACCATCACACTAAAAAAGAAAACTAATCAATTGGATGAAACCGTCATACGCGCTTATGGAACTACTACAAGAAGACTAAATACCGGGGATATCAGTACAGTCACTGCAAAGGAGATAGAACAACAACCCGTTTCCAATCCCTTGGCAGCACTGGAAGGCAGAGTACCGGGATTAGTGGTGACACAAAGTAATGGAGTGCCAGGGTCTTCTTTTAAAGTACAGATACGCGGGCAGAATTCTATAGCACAAGGTTCTGAACCTTTGTTTATCATTGATGGGGTACCTTTTGCACCAGGCAATGATCCTATCAATGAATTAAGTTCTGCAACAGGAATAAACGGGTTAAGCCCGTTTAATAGCATAAATCCTGCTGACATACAAAGTATTGAGGTACTGAAAGATGCAGATGCCACCGCTATTTATGGCAGTCGTGGCGCTAATGGAGTAATATTGATTACTACTAAAAAAGGTAAACCGGGAAAAACAAAGCTTAATGTGAATGTATATTCAGGAATCAGCAACGTTACCCGGACAATGGACATGATGAATACCCAGCAATACCTGATGATGCGCCGGGAAGCTTTTAAAAACGATGGTGATGTACCAGATGTCAATAGTGCTCCGGACTTATTAGTTTGGGATACAACAAGATATACCAATTTTAAAAAACTGCTTAGTGGTGGTACAGCTCACACCACAAATGTACAGGCATCCATTTCAGGAGGCAGCGACCAAACACAGTTTCTGATCAGCGGAAGTTACCATCATGAAACAACTGTATTTCCGGGAGATATGGCGGACAATAGAGGCTCCTTTCATGCGAATATGAATCATAGCTCAAAAGATCAAAAACTTTTCATTCAATTGACAGCAGGATATTCTTCCGATATTAATAATTTAATCGCTTCAGACATCACCGGTTATTTGACATTGCCGCCTGACCTTCCACCATTATTTGATTCATCCGGTAAATTAAATTGGCAACAAGGGGGCGTATCTTTTATTAACCCGCTAGCTTATTTACTGGATAAATATAAGGCTGAAACTGATAACATATTGAGCAATTTGCAAATCAGCTATTATATTGTGCGTGGTTTAGAAGTCAAGATAAATACGGGATTCAATGCCATGCAGGTAAATGAAACAAGTATTATTCCTGCGGCTGCACAAGACCCTGCATATAGCACATCAGGTGCTTCTCAGTTTGGAAATAATAATTACAAAAGTTGGATCATTGAGCCGCAAATCAATTATTCTGTCAAAATTGGCAAAGGAACATTAAGCGCATTGCTTGGAACTACCTGGCAGCAAACCCTTAACAGTAATTCCACCATTAACGCTTCAGGATATTCCAGCGACGCTTTACTTGAATCCGCAAGTGCTGCCAGTAGTGTCACCATTGCTAATAATTATAGCCAATATCGCTACGAAGCCATATTTGGGCGCTTAAATTATAATTTGGAAAATAAATATGTATTAAATCTTACCGGTAGAAGAGATGGTTCAAGTCGTTTTGGGCCTGGGAAACGATTCTCTGATTTTGGTTCAGCCGGTGGTGCATGGATTTTTTCTGAAGAAAAGTTTGCACATCATTTTGCTCCATTTATTAGCTATGGAAAACTTAGGGGCAGCTATGGCATTACTGGAAATGATCAAATTGGGAACTATCAATATCTCGATACCTGGGGTACTACCAATAACTCCTATCAGGGAATAACAGGGCTTTATCCCACAAAACTATTTAACCCTGATTATGGTTGGGAGGTTAACCGCAAATTAGAAGGTGCTATGGAGCTTGGCTTTGCAGATAACCGGGTTTTATTTTCTGCTTCCTATTTTCACAACCGGAGTAGCAACCAATTAATCAGTTATTCGCTTCCTGCTCAGACAGGGTTTACCTCCATAACTGAAAACTTTCCGGCTGTGGTACAAAATACAGGATGGGAGTTTACACTGACCGCCGGTATTCTCTCAACTTCAAACTTCCAATGGAACAGCGCCTTTAACTTAACGATTCCAAAGAATAAATTAATCGCTTTTCCTGACCTCGCTAAATCCAGCTATTCCTATACTTATGTAGTCGGACAATCTCTTTCCGTCTTGAATGTGTTGCATCTGGAGGGTGTTGACCCGGCTACGGGAGTCTTTACCTTTAAAGATATAAATAATGATGGATCCATTGATTTCAATGATTACCAGGTACAAGGCAATCTTGATCCTAAATTCTATGGAGGTTGGAGTAACAGTTTTATTTATAAGAAATGGGAACTGGATATATTCCTGCAATTTCGAAATCAATTAGGTGCAAATTATTGGTCTTCGATTTATTCCATTGTCCCGGGAACAATGTTCAATCAACCCGTGGCATTGTTAAAACGCTGGCAAATGCCGGGAGATAAAAGTAATATACAGCAGTTTACGCAAGACCCCGGTTCAAACGCCTATCAGGCATTATCACTTTTCGGAGCGTCCAGTGGAGTTTATGGCAATGCGTCTTATGTTCGTCTAAAGAATGTTTCATTATCCTATAAATTTTCTGCAAGCTGGCTACAAAAGATTCATTTAACTGACGCGCGTCTCTATCTTTTAGGTCAAAATCTGGCAACCTTAACAAAGTACCAGGGGGCTGATCCGGAAACGCAAAATCTTTATACCCTTCCTCCTTTGAGAACCATAACAGCCGGTATTCAATTACAATTCTAAAATTCTTTTATATGAAATCTATCATTCCAAATAATAAGAATATGATGAAAGTGATATGCACAGTGTTTTTCATTTTCATAATTGTTTTTTCTTCCTGTAAAAAATTTGTGGCAATTCCTCCACCTCAAAATCAGGTGGTAACCGCTACGGCTTTTGCCAGTGATCAATCAGCTACTTCTGCGATAGCAGGATTGTACAGTCAAATAATGCAAACAAACTTGCTGATGCTAAATGGGGCAATGAGTTTATTCCCTGCCCTTTCTGCGGATGAATTGTACAATACTTCCCCTAGTCCGATGATCACGCCATTCACAAATAATGCAATATCTCCAAACGATTTCTTCACTATCAATAACAGGATATGGAGATGGGGATACAATTATATTTATCAGGCAAATGCCTGTATAGAAGGAATTGCCCGATCATCGGGAATTAGTCCTGCAGTAAAAAACCAGCTAACCGGAGAAGTAAAGGTGGTAAGGGCACTCTGTTACTTTTATCTGGTAAATTTATTTGGTGATGTTCCTTTGGAAACAACGACTGATTACCGGTTAAATGCTACTATGCCAAGAACATCTTCTGAAAAGATTTATCAACAAATTATTTCAGATTTAAGCGATGCCCAAATGCTTTTGGGTACAAATTTAAGCGTTGGTCACACCATACCGGATAAATGGACAGCCACTGCATTACTGGCGAGGGTTTATTTATACCAACAAAACTGGCAATTAGCGGAAACATTATCCAGCGCTGTTATTGACTCAGGAGGCTACCAACTGGAATCTGATTTAAATCAGGTATTCCTTAGCACCAGCACAGGAACCATCTGGCAATTAGCCCCGGTAGCTCCATTTTTTAACACAGCAGAAGGGTACACATTTATTCCCGCTTCAAACCGTGTCAAACCCGCTTATGCACTGACTCCTTACTTCCTGAATGCTTTTGAAAATGGAGATCTTCGAAAAGCTGACTGGACTGATAGTGTTACTATTGGCGGAAGTACTTATTATTATCCATACAAATATAAAGTCAGAAGTGGTTCTGTTAAAACTGAATACAATATTGTATTAAGGCTGGCAGAGCAATATTTAATCAGAGCAGAGGCCCGGGCGCATCAAAATAATATAAATGGAGCAGTTTCCGATTTGAACATCATCAGGCAAAGGGCTGGGTTACCTCCCTTATCAGACAAGATGAATCAAACTGAATGCCTCAAGGCTGTTTTAAAAGAAAGGCAAACAGAATTATTTGCCGAATGGGGACATCGTTGGTTTGATTTAAAACGAACCGGTGAAGTGGATTCGGTATTAGGCGCTGAAAAAAGTGGATGGAAACCAGCGGCGGCATTATACCCCATTCCTTTCTCTCAACTGGAAGCCAATCCATCTTTGACTCAAAACCCGGGATACTAAAACATCAATTATTAGACGCAGATAACAATTTAACTTAGAAAGTATATGAAAAAATCAATCATGCCCCAACGTTGGCTCTTAATAGGAATTTTAATTTTTTTTAGATTAAACGTAGCCTGCAGCCAGGGCATCCATAGCATGCCGTTTGTTGCTCCTACTGACCCAGCCATCGGGAAACCATGCCCTGATGTAGAATTAAGCCATATCATTAACTATCCTGAATCTCAAGCCAGAATCAGTGATTTCAAAGGAAAAATTCTCATAATTGATTTTTATACTACCCATTGCCGCGGGTGCATTTTATCTTTTCCGAAATATGATTCTCTTCAAAAGGAATTTGGAGATAAGATACAAATACTGCTTTGTACCGGTGAACCAGAAGATGCAGTTCGAAAGTTATTTAGTAGAATCCAAGGGCTTAAAAATATCCATTTGGCATCTGTTGTATCTGATACGGTATTAAGAAATATTTTTAAGCACAGACTCGTGCCCCACGTAGTCGTAATAGATAAAGAGGGGATCGTACGAGCCGTCACCTATGGAATAAATAAGAAAGATATAGAAGATTTATTAGCCGGAAGAGAAATAAACCTTCCTGTGAAAAATGATATGCTGGATTATAACCCTGAGACCCCTCAAATGATCAATGACTATAATTACTATGGCAGGAAAGATCATTTTTATTTCTATACCTATCTTGCACCCTTTAATATAACGACCTCGCCTCCGAGAGGTATAGTTAAAGATAGCTTAGGCAATATAATCAGAATTGAATTACCCGCAACAATACAAAGCATATATAAAATGGCCTATGGCAAAGGAGATCAATTTAATAATAGCAGAATATGGATGCATTTTAAAGATGCTTCAAGTTTTAAAAAAGTTGATTGGGACAAAGGAATCAACTGCTATACTTATGAACTAATACTGCATCCTGGTTGGCCCGCTTCTAAGGCTTATAAATTTATGCAATCTCAACTTGATGCATTTTTTAACTTACGAAGTAGCATGCAAAAAGAAAATGTCAAGTGCCTGGTTTTAAAAAGGATTTCTCCCGATATTAGTAAGTTACTTACAAAAGGAGGCAAAGCGTATGGAGAACGAATAGGCAAGACACTCATATTTAAGAACGCCGCTTGGTGGATTATAGTCAATAGTATTAATTGGGGCATGGTTCCAACGCCTCCCCCACTTCAAATTGTGGATAAAACAAATATTAACCCCTATCAAAAAGTAGATATTGATATCAATACGGATTTTGCAGATATGGAGGAAGTAAATCAATCCTTGAGGAAGTATGGGTTAGTCCTTTCCGTAGAGAGCCTTCCCATGTATGTAATTGTATTAAAAGATAGATAGACCAAAAAACTTAATGGATTCATATTAAACCTAATTATAAATAGAGGCTGCTCAATTTTACTGAACAGCCTCTGAACAAAGCAATTTATGCCAGTTATGGCCGTACATAAATTTTTGCTGCTGGTTGTGCACCACTCTTTACGCCCTGAGATGGATCATTTGGATTAACGAGCTGATCTTGTGTAAATCCATGTTCACAATCAGAGGTTACCGACGACTGACAACCTGTAATTGATTCCTCACCACTCACTGTATTTAAGTCATTGTATGTGAGATTTGACGGATCAAACCAATAATAGGCAGCAGCATTGCTATTAGTTTTATAGCTGCTGTTTGCAGTCGTAAATGCACTCGCTGCCACTCCCGCTATAACAGCCAGAATGGGCAGCATTAATTTGTGTTTTAACATAGGAATGTATGCTTTTTAAATCTCAAAAAGCAATAAAAACTTTAATGGTTGAAAAATTAAATTTACTGATGGCCCTTTAGAGGTCATCCTTTTCTAATTCACACCCATACTCGAGTTAGGGTGTATTGTTGCAACAATATCTTTAGTTCGTTTTCTATTCAGTAAAATTCCTGTAATAGCTATTGCCAGGAATACCAGGTTAAATACAATATGCTGTCTCCATGTGAACCTGCTAATGAGACCGCCACAACTACACGGAAGATGTTTATCTGTCAGTATCATCACAGTCAGATAAACAGTAAACATGAAGAGCAGAATAGCGGAGCCATATAAACCCATCAAACGGGTGGAAGGGATCACCAGCAAAGCGGCAACAAGTAATTCTGCTGCCGGCACCGCCCATGCCAGCCACCCCGCGAAGGGCCTCAGCAACGGGTGCATTTCCAATTGTGCCGTAAACAATGGGTAGGCCATCAGCTTGCTTAGGGAGGCATAAACGAACAAAATGATCGTGGCGGCTGCAATAGCTTGTATGATAACGGTCCTTCGCATGAGCCTTTATTTTTTCTGTATCCATGACGAAGATATGATCATCCCATGCCGTCTTGTTTATCATTTCCGCTACCGATCTTTTATCATTTCCGTTCATTTTTAGCATAACCGGTTGAGTATCATTTTCTGAAAAAGCGCGGCGGATGCTGAAAATATTTTTTAAAGGCTCTCGAAAAATTGGAAAAATCCGTATAGCCGGC
>SCQV01000406.1 GCA_004299085.1 Chitinophagaceae bacterium
TGAGCAAATTTTAGTCATTTTTCGTCAGTCTTGAATTTTTCCTGCCTAGCCGGCAGGCAAGGTTTGCTTCTTTCTTTGTTTTAAGACAAAGAAAGAAGACTTTAAAATCTGGGTAACGCGTTTTAAATACCTAATTCTATAAAATAAAGATGCATCATGGCTCTCCTGAAGTCTGAAAAACATCACTGGCTTTTTTACGCAATGATCACTACTCTTTTCTGGGGAGTATGGGGGGCCTTAATTGATTATCCGCAAAAATCAGGATTCCCGGAGACGCTTATCTATGTAGTTTGGTCCGTCACCATGATCATTCCTGCCTTAATAGCCCTAAAACGTATCAACTGGAAATTAGACAAAGACAAAGGTTCAATTTTTTGGGGACTTATTATCGGATTAACAGGAGCCGGCGGACAGCTTATCCTGTTCACGGGTGCGATTGCCCACGGCCCGGCTTATCTTATTTTCCCAATCGTATCATTATCTCCGGTCATCACTATTATACTATCTGTATTACTCCTGAAAGAACATGCTTCCCGGAAGGGTTGGATCGGGATCGGCCTGGCTATTATCGCTATCCCGTTTTTGTCTTATCAAAGGCATTCGGGCCAGTCAGCGGGATTCCTATGGTTGATATATGCATTGCTGGTCTTTTTTGCATGGGGATTACAGGCATATTGTATGCGATTTGCCAACAAGCGAATGAATGCAGAGAGCATATTTTTCTACATGATGATTGGCGGCTTAATATTGGTACCGATAGCTATTTTCATGACTGATTTCTCAAAACCAATTGACTGGGGAATAAAAGGTCCGTACGCTGCCTTTGTAATCCAGATCTTAAATTCAATTGGTGCACTCATGTTGGTATATGCCTTCAGGTATGGAAAAGCAATTATTGTAAGCCCGTTGACCAATGCAGCGGCCCCTGTGATTACGGTTATTATTTCCCTTGTGCTTTATCAGGTTTTCCCCTATTACATTATTCTCATTGGAATGATCTTAGCCGTTATTTCTATGTTTATACTGGCTTTTGAAGAAGGATAAATAAGCTGTTGTAAAGAGTTAAATTTTAATAAAATGAAAACACAAAGTTATTTTCACTTGCACAAATTAAACCATGATGAAAGGGTTCTTATGAAGGCCTTGAGATATACCTTAATCACTGTAGCCATCATGATATTATCAGTGAACGTTCCAACCTTTGTAAATGGCCAGGCGAGAGATCATACAATTACAAATAGCTTCAAGACGGGAAATAAGCCAATACTCGGATGGAGTAGCTGGAGTTTTATTCGTAAGGATCCCACTGCGAAAAAAATGAAGGAACAAGCGTGGGCATTGCATCATTCTGGATTGCAGGAGCTGGGTTATGAATATATAAATCTGGACGATTTCTGGTACCTGGGTAAAGATAGCCTGGGACCTGAGGTAGATCAATACGGCCGGTGGGTGACGGACGCTTCAAAATTCCCACCGCACGGAGAGGACAATGGTATAAAAGTGGTCGCCGACTATGTCCATAGTCTCGGACTTAAATTTGGGATTTACCTTACGCCGGGGATTTCAAAACAAGCTATCAAGAAACATACAATCATTAAAGGAACCCAATATACCGCCGATGAGATTGCAGAACCCTCCGTAAAAGAAAATAACTACAACTTTGGTGGTATGGTCGGCATTAACTTCAGTAAACCCGGAGCACAGGCATATATCAACTCCATCGCGGATATGTTCGCGAGTTGGGGCGTGGATTTTATTAAGTTCGATGGTACCAATGATAATAATGCAGCCGACATTAAGGCATGGTATTATGCCATAAGACAGAGTGGAAGGCCCATGCACTTAGATGTCACCCAGGGAAGCTTTACAACAGCCATTGCCCTTACCTTGATGAAGTACGCAGACCAATGGGAATTTGCACCGGATATTGAATGTTATGATTGTGAAAAAAACGGCAGTAGTTACCCGTTGACAAGCTGGAAAAACATTGAAAACCGGTTTAACTATGTGGCGGAATGGCAACCTTATGCCGGCCCATGCGGATATAACGACTATGATGCTATTGAAATAGGTAACGGAGATAATAATGGGCTTACCCAAACCGAGCGCCAGACACAATTAAGCCTGTGGGCGCTTGGCTCCTCGCCGATCATCCTCGGTACAGATTTGACTCATCTCGACCGGTGGGATTTACAGGAATGCCTTAAAAATAAAGAAGTCCTTGCAATAGATCAGGATGGAATTGCCGCCAAAAGATATATCAATACTCAGACTCAGCAGATATTTGCCAAGATGGAACCGGGCGGAGATATCATTGCCGGCTTATTCAATATCGGCGATAAGGCAGAAGAGATCTCTATACAGGCCTCCAAACTCGGAATACCGGAAAATAAAAACGGGTATTCTCTTTATAATTTATGGACTGGTAAAAAGGGAGAAACTATGGATACTATCGGCGCCATGGTTCCGGCGCATGGGGTAACGCTTTTAAGGGTGAGGTAGATTTATAAATGAAAAATTTCTCTTCACAAAAATTACAAGCAAAAGAATTAACTTTACTGCCTGTCTTTTTTTATCAATAAAAATCATTGGCCGTTTAAAATTTATCACTTATGGGGAGAAAAATCGCTATGCTTGGCTCAGGATTCATTGCACGTTTTTATGCAGATGCTATCCAGGGCCTGAGGAAGAAAGATACAATTGTAAGCGTATATTCCAGACGGGAAGAGAGCGCTAAAAAGTTTGCTCAGGATTAT
>SCQV01000407.1 GCA_004299085.1 Chitinophagaceae bacterium
ATTTCTGCGAAGCAGTGACGAAAAAATGGCTTCTTTGCCATTTTTTGTCAGGGTTAACCCCGACAAGCTATGCTTCGTCGGCCTTTCAGGCAGATTTTGCAGCCAACTGCAAAATCTGGGTTAAATCCTTTATCCGGTGATGAACAAAAGTAAACAACCTATTTATCCATTAGAAAGGGCATTTCGCCAGTATATTATAATAGTTAGTGAACGCTGTCGCCGGAGAGGGGGCCAGGGGGCGACACTCAAATTATGAAAGTAATTTCTGGCGCAGGAGAAATTCCAGCTTATGGTTCACATCCATTAATTTATCGGTCAGTTCCGTATTTTCTTTTCTTAAGTGGTATAATTCATACGCTTTTTCAATGTTTTCTTTCAACTCATTTTCATCCCAGGGTTTGGAGAAATATTTATAAACCTGGCCTTTATTAATAGCGCCTATGACCGCATTAATATCTGCATAGCCTGTGAGCAGCATCCGGATCGGTTCCGGATGAGATTCCAGGATGCTGGAAAAAAAATCAATGCCCGTCATTTCAGGCATGCGTTGATCAGAAATGATAATATGTATTTCATTTTCAGCTAATATCTTTTTGGCTTCAGCAATTGAATCCGTTGTGAAAACCTGGTATAATCGTCTGAAATTCGCCTTAAATGCGGACAGGTTATTAACTTCATCGTCTATATATAAAATGCTGATTTTCGTTTCAGTGTCTGCCATAAAGATTCTTTTATAACGCACAGGAACACACTCCCGCCCTGTACATATTATACAAAAATACCATAGATTTTTATTTTCCCAAATAAAACTATGAGAGAAATGTATCAAAACCAAATAAAATAGCTAAATTAGTGAAAAAATAGATAACAAATATGTCCGAAACCTCATCAAACCCAAGGGCTGACCTGGTTTCTCCTCCAGTACAGATAATCGAAAAAATACATCCGGCGTTTTACCGTACATCACGGCTTCGGGAGCGGGAGTCATTCTCTAATCTATTGAAAGACAGGCCGTTTATTCAAGTATTGGACCGGCTTCCGCAACAGTTGCGGGAATTAATAAAAATCACCCATCCTGATCAGAAATTTACGGAAGAAGCCTTACAAAAGGCAGTCACGGAACAGTTAGATGGTTGTGCGGCGGAAGATTATGGCGTGTGGGTGTATTATCCCTGGAACGAAAAGGTGGTCCACCTTTTAGACGAAAAAGAATTTCTGGCTTTACGAACAAACCGGAATTTATACAAGATCACCCGTGAAGAAAGAGATAGTTTATCAACGAAGAAAATTGGCGTGATTGGTCTTTCTGTCGGGCAATCGGTAGCTATGACATTAGCTATGGAGCGCAGCTTTGGAGAGCTGCGCATGGCTGATTTTGACACGCTGGACCTAAGCAATATGAACAGAATCCGGACAGGTGTGCATAACCTCGGCATTCGCAAAACGGTCATCGTGGCGAGGGAAATTGCAGAAATAGATCCCTTTCTGAAAGTAACCTGCTTTCATGAAGGCATCAAGGAAAATAATATAGATGAATTCATTCATAAGAATGGCCGGCTGGATTTACTGATTGACGAATGCGACAGCCTTGATATTAAGATAATGTGCCGCCGGAAAGCGAGAAGCTATGGTATTCCGGTATTAATGGATACAAGCGACCGGGGAATGATAGACATAGA
>SCQV01000408.1 GCA_004299085.1 Chitinophagaceae bacterium
GAATGTTTGAAAGCATCGCCATATTTAATGATGCCTGCTTCTATCATCTCCCGCATCAGGTCATTCCCCTCACGAGTGCGTTCACCCACTCCGGCAAATACTGATAGCCCTGCATAAGCTTTGGCGATATTATTAATCAATTCCTGGATTAATACTGTTTTACCCACGCCGGCACCGCCAAACAGGCCAATTTTACCGCCTTTGGCATAAGGTTCAATCAGGTCAATAACCTTTATACCTGTGAAAAGCACTTCTGCCTCAGTAGCCAGATCTTCAAAAGCCGGGGCGCGGCGATGAATGGAGTAACCACCCTCTGCAGATACCGGGCCTAAACCATCAATAGTTTCCCCCACCACATTAAATAAACGGCCTTTGATTTTATCGCCAACCGGCATCTTGATGGGTGATCCCAAATCTTCTACTTTCATGCCCCTGACAAGTCCATCGGTAGAATCCATAGCCACACAGCGAACGCTGTCTTCACCCAGATGCTGCTGAGCTTCCAGCACCAACTTTTGACCATTATCTCTGGTTATTTCCAGCGCATTGAAAATTTCTGGTAAAGTATTTTCATTTTCAAAATAAACGTCCACTACTGGACCAATAATTTGCTTGATTTTACCTGTGTTAGGCATAGAAGAAAAAGTTTATACGAGTAATAAATTGGTTTGACCTCAAATTTTGCGCAAAGGTAATAGAAAAAGGATAAAAAATGAGAGCGAGAAATAAAACTTTTCGGGCGCATCCCAAGATGTCGTCATTGCCGAAGCGAGGAACCCCGCCTTAGGCGGGGCAGGCGAGTGACAAAGCCCGCCTGAATGACTTGTCGGGCAGGCAATCTCAATCTTCAATGGGGAGATTTGCTTCTCCCGCCCCAACACAAACCCACCCGAGCTGAATCAATGACGTTGCGACAATTTGGGATGCACCCAATCCGGTATAGATTTTTATCTCTATTTTTATCGTAAACTTTCCCTTAAAAATAGATGTATGACAATTACAATTGCTGAAATAGGGGGATGGATTGGTTCCATTTTATATGTTATCGCTTATCTTCTTTTGACCTTAAAGAAATTAGATGCCAACAATCCGCTATATCACCTATTAAATATTTTAGGCGCCGTCGGCCTAATCATTAACGCTTTTCATTGGGGAGATCTCCCAAGCGTGGCTGTCAATATTGTTTGGATGATCATTGGCTCATTTGCTCTGCTGATGATTATCCGGGATAGGCGTAATCGTGCAGCCTGAGAATGGTGATGGCTTGCTGCTTATAGGACTCCAGCTTGTTTTGATACTCTGTTTTATCTTCCACCAGACTTAAATAATAATAGGCTCCATCCACTAACACAAATATCAGGTCGGCAGTAAAAGCTGCATCTTTCACATCAAGGATACCTTTATCCACACAACTGGAAATCAGATTTTCCAAAGTTTTCCTGAGAGTATCCAGTAACACTTTGTATTTCTTTTTTATTTTTTTATCCCTGAACGCCAGCGAATAACAACTATAGGACACGCCGTCATCGAATAAAGAATTCCATTTCTTCGAAAAAATATTATCAATCACCTTAAGTAAAGCATTTTCCGGCGCTTGGCTGCTATTAATGTCCACTTTATAAATAAGCAGATACTTATCTAAAATATATTCTATAAGCCCATAAATAAGGTGCTCTTTTGTTTGAAAATAATGCAAGATGAGGCTGGGATTAATATTCATTACGGAAGCCACTTTTGCAATGGACGCATTTTCCAGACCTTCCTTTTTGGCTACTTTATAAAAGGCTTT
>SCQV01000409.1 GCA_004299085.1 Chitinophagaceae bacterium
GCAATATTCTGTATCACTGCTTTGGCCAGATCCGGTTCGCGATCTGCAATACGCAGCGCAATACGCAGGCGTAATGAATTATCAAACTTTTTCCATTCATTAATATTCCCTCCGTAAATGATATCACCATTTACGGCATCTCCATTCGGGTTTAAAAGACTTTGGGCAGTATCCAGATCATTTAATAGTCCTTCATAAACCTGCTGCTGAGGATCATACGCCGGAGTCGGGTATTGCTGAATCTGCATGGATTGTGAATAAGGAATATCTCCGAAAGCATCCGTAAGCAGGCAGTAATTCCATGAACGCAGCACCAAAGCTATTCCTTGGTAGTTAGGATTATTTTCATCTCTTGCCTGCTTGATAATTTCATCTAAGTTAACGATGCTGCCGGAATAAAGATTGGTCCAGAATCCCTGGAAACCGGTATTTGCAAAGATATACCGGTCCTGATCCGTATATTGAATGGCTGCCCAGTACTGAACAAATAAACTGGATGGATTTCCCGAGGCGTCCGCTGCACCCACATTCCAGTAATCGTCACAGGCTGTTTTAATGGCGCCTGTGAGCAGATAAGCCGGTTGTGGATTCTGGACTGCATTCGGATTTTGATTGATCCTTGCTAATTCCTTTGAGCAGGAAGAAGCACCTGCAAGAAAAAGTAAACCGGAGATGACCACAAAAATTCTATTATAGCTCATGATTTAAAATTTAAGATTAATGTTAATGCCAAAGTTGCGGACAGTAGGTAAGGACAAATCTTCCAGCCCTTGCCCGTTGCCGGTATTGAAAGCGGTTTCCGGATCAATGTTTGGCACATGCTTGCTGATGATCCAAAGATTTCTGCCAACTAAAGAGACAGTTGCACTTTGCAACCCGATGGAATGTATAAACCGGAAAGGCAGCTCATAGCCCAGCTTCACTTCACGCAACTTTACGTAAGAGGCATTATATACAAAAGCCTCATCTACGTTGCTAAGTGTTTTATAATATTCCTGTGCCGGTATAATGACATTATTGGATTTGCCATCTTCCTGCACTCCTCTAAAGGCCATACCGTCATCATGAACTGTGGCGCCGCCCGGAGCGGAAGAAGCTCCTGCAGGAAGGGCTACAGCCTGCTGGGTATTATCATTTCCCGGATAATAATACAGTAATCCTCCATTCGCCGCATCTCTGCCGGGCAAAGTGGAAGCAAGCACGCCGGTATAAGTCCCGGTGCTGTTAGTGCTGGAATAAATGGAACCGCCAATGCTGGCGTCCACCAGAAAGCTCAAGCTAAAGTTGTGGAAGGTCAGATCATTATTAATGCTTCCCAACCAATCGGGTGTGTAATGTCCAAGGTATTTATTGTTTGGATCGGTGACCGGTAACCCGTTCGGACCAACCATAATTTCACCCTTTGCATTCCTTTCGAAAGCAGTTCCAAACAGCGTGCCATAAGGCTGATCTATGGCCGCCAATACTTGTACCGTTCCATCAGCGCCTAAAACATAGCTTTTGAGCATTCCTGCCTTATCTAACCGCACAACCCGGCTGTGGTTAGTGGAATAATTGACCATCACATTCCAGGTAAGCTGATTGGTTTTAATGGGCGTGAAATCCAATTCCACTTCCACTCCTTTGTTATTGATCTTTCCGCCATTGATCAGTTCTTGCTGAAATCCGGTAGAAGGGCTTACATCCACCGCTAAAATCTGGTTAAAGCTATTCATATTATAAAGGCTCACATCCAGATGAAGGCGATCATTGAAGAAACCGGCATCCAGTCCGGCTTCTACCGAAGTGGTTTCTTCGGGTTTTAAATCAGGATTAAGCTCTGTGGAGCCGGCATGCAATTGTGGATTATTCCCGAAGAGCGTGGTAAAATTATAAGTATTAATCAGTTGGTAAGCGCTGGTAGCTTTTCCCACTTCCGACCAACCGCCGCGAAGCTTGATAAAATTAACACGATCACTCGTAATATGCAAAGCCTGGCTTAAAATAAAGCTGCCGTTTACAGAAGGATAAAAATAAGATTGGTTTGCTATAGGAAGCGATGAAGACCAATCATTGCGTGCAGTGAGGTTGAGAAAAGCGTAGTTTCTGAAACCAACCTGTGCTGATCCAAACAAACTGTAGGTCTTTAGCTTGGTATCATAGTTATTAGAGATCAGCGGTTCCCGCGAATTATTTAAGGTATAAACACCTGCGACAGCCAGCTCTTGCGCCCTTTGATCATTTTCTGCAGTCGTGTTAGTGCGGATATTACCTCCTCCCATCACGTCTAAGCTGAAATCGCTGTTGATTTGCCGGTTGTAATCAATTCTACCCTCCGTATTATTTTCATTGAAAAGATAAGTGTCCTCGCCATAAGATCCATAAGGCTGGCCCAAAGTACCATAAGCTACTTTCATTTCACGGCGATCCGTATATTGGTCGTTACCGGTGCGGAAAAAAGCAGTTAGTCCGGATGCAATCTGATATTTGAGATTGATATCTCCAATGAGCCTGTAACGCTGTTGGGCAACGGTGTTGTTATACGCAATAAAATAACGGTTGCTGTAATAAAGATTATTCCAGTTGGTAGGATTGCCTTCTTTATAGAATTGGTATAATTTATTCATATCCACCTGGCGCCCAAACCAGGTGAACTGCAGCATAGTACTCGTTTCCCTGAGTCCGCCGCCACCGGGTAAATTGGGGGCATCATGGCGAATGTAATTGGCCATTACGTTTATTGACAATTTGGGAGTGATGTTATAACCGGCGGTTATCAAAAAAGAATTCCTTTGCTGCGCCGTGTTTGGAACAACCCCATGTTGCGACATATTATCATAGGAAAATCTAAAATTGTATTTCTCGCCTGCGCCGGAAAAAGATACTTCATTATTCAGCTTATAGCCTGTATTAAAAAAGTCCTTTACATTGTTGGGATGCGGAACGAAAGGCACTGCTTTTCCATTGGAGAAAAACTGAGGTATTAACTGGCCGTTCATTTTTGGCCCCCAGCTTTCATCCACCGCATCATTAATTCCGCCGCCTTTTCCGTCCACATAACTAAATTGCCCGTTGGAACCTTGTCCGAATACATTTTGATAAGATGGCAACACCAACAAATCTGAAATGGTGGTATTGGAATTAATGGTTACACCAAGCCCTTTTTCATTTTTCCCGTTTTTAGTCTGAATAAGAATAACGCCTGCTGCCGCTCTTGAACCGTATAAAGCCGCCGCATTAGGACCTTTCAATACAGAAATAGAAGCAATGTCATTGGGATTAATATCCGCAATCACATTGGAAAAATCCCGCGAATTTTCCGGGTCTCTGCTGCCGCCGCTGCCGCCCGAAAACTGGGTGTTGTCAACCGGCACACCATCTATTACAAATAAAGGCTGATTATTTCCTGCAATGGAGGTCTCTCCTCTGATAATAATACGGGAAGATCCCATATCTCCCTGTGAATTGGTAATCCTTACGCCTGCCACTTTTCCGGATAAAACATTCACTAAATTGGGTTCTTCCGCTTCGCTGATATCTTTTGACTGGAGTTCCTGCACGGAATATCCCAATGATTTTTTTGCTTTAGAAATGCCGAGTGCGGTAACCACTACTTCATTTAAGGCACTTGTTGATTCTGTAAGGTTAATAATCAGGTTCCTTTCATTGCCTGAGATGGTGATATCTTTCGCATCGAAACCAAGGTCAGAAATATGCAGGACATCATTTTTATTGACACGAATATTGAATCTTCCTTCCGCATCGGTAATCGTGCCGCGAGTGGTTCCTTTTACCATAATGCTGGCACCCGGCAAAGACCCTGCATGTTGTTGGCTTTGCACCTTTCCGCTGACTTCAAGGGTTTGTGCAGAACTGATACCCGCCAGCAACGATAGCAGAAAGAGCAGGCAGATACCTTTTATTTTGTACATATTAGTAAAGTTTTTGTGTTTGAAAATAAATTTTGAATAAACTGATCCCTTTCAGCACAGACAATGCCTGTCGCTATTCTGAGGGAATCTTTAAATGGATGAATTATTAAAAGACTATTACGGATAACTCAAGCGGGCAAACTCCCAGGGAAGCTAAGGACAAAAATCCGTGCGAGATAGTTTGGAAAGATTAGCGCAGATATGAGTAATTTCAGCATAATGAGCCATTTGGCAAGACAGAATCGGACAAATTACTGGATACGATTGGTACGGTTTCATCATTTATCGTTTTTTTTAATTCAATTATATAAAGCCTGTCTGAAAAGACGGTGCAAAGGTATATAAAAGTCCATTAATTCAATAGAGTAAATGGAATATTTATTTTAAACTTGCCGGATATATTGTTCAGATTCGTTGAAATATTCCCTGTAATTCCTTATCCGGAAAGCCAAAGCCTGCACTCAGATCAAAGATTTCAGAGGATTGGGAATAGAAGAAAAGGAGGGAATTATCAAACACGTTCTCACAGATTGCCTTCCACAGGGAGTCATCTTTTTGTATGTGAATAAAAATAAAATTTTTTCTGTTAATATCTCTTTAATGTCGTATCTTGCACCATTATTTATTTTTAATTATTTCAATTTTTATGAAACAGGGTACCGTAAAATTCTTTAATGAATCCAAAGGGTTTGGTTTCATCCACTCTGATGATGGTCAGGAAATTTTTGTTCATGTAACAGGATTAGTTGACAAAATCAAAGAGGGTGACAAAGTAACTTTTGATGTAACGCAGGGGAAAAAAGGCCTCAACGCAGTTAATGTGAAATTACAGAAGTAAACCACTCATACATTACTTTGGCTTTAAGGAGGATGCAGAAAATTTTGCATCCTTTTTTTATTTACACCGGTTACCTTTAGGGCTTCTTTCCTAACCATCAGACCCATAACTAATTCAACATTAGGCTATGAAATCACTCATTATTACCATCATGCTTACCGGTATGTTTACTACTGCCTTCGCTCAGGATAGCACTATCCTATATTTATGGCCCGGTACCGTTCCGGGTGAAACCGTTGTCAAACATCCACCCAAAATAACCGATAATCATCAGGGAAATGTAACCCGTTTGACAGACGTAACCAATCCTTCGCTAACCGTATTTCTTCCAAAAGCAAATCGTCGGAATGGCGCTGCTGTCTTAGTTTGTCCCGGAGGAGGTTATTCCATTCTGGCCATTAATTTAGAAGGTTATGAGATTGCTCATTGGCTGAATCATTTAGGATTTGCCGCTTTTGTTTTGGAATACCGGGTTCCGGATGACAGGGCAGGAGCGCTTCAGGATGCACAACGTGCCATGCGTGTGATACAAAGCCGGGCAAAAGAATGGAATCTAAATCCTGAAAAGATAGGAGTGATGGGATTTTCAGCAGGTGGAAGTTTGTCCGCACGTATCAGCACCGAATATGCTCACAATTGGTATAGTCCGGTAGATCGGGCTGATTCATTTTCATCCAGGCCGGGTTTTGCCGTGTTAATATATCCTGCCTATTTAGATGAAGGGCCCGACCATAGCCTGACTCCGGAATTAAAGATTCACGATCATACGCCTCCCATGTTTATCTTTCAAACGGCAGATGATCCTTATGGGAACAGCTCATTGGTAATGGCGGCCGCTCTCCGCAATGCGAAAGCTCCTTTTGAATTACATATTTATCCGAAAGGGCATCATGGCTATGGATTGCGCAAAGGAAATCCTGCGGCAGAAGAATGGCCGCCGCTGGCTGCAAAATGGCTGGAAAAACAAATAAAGAAATGATATGGTGTTATGTCAACTTAGAAATGACGGTAAAAGAAATCCCACAAAGCCACTAAGATGCACGAAGAAAAGCCCCTGCCTCTGCCGGCAGGCAGGGCTTTGTGGGAAATAAGATAAAATATTCTTGACATAACAATAGTACAGCCATAAGTTATAGATTATAAAGAAAGAAAGAATGAATGAATGAATGAATGAATGAATGAATGAATGAAATGGACTGAACCATCACTTTAGAATTTCTCAACTTTTCAACCGTACAACCTGCATTCCATGCGCATCATCACTTATAACGTCAACGGCATTCGTTCTGCTATCAGAAAAGGATTTTTAGAATGGTTGAATACCGATCCGGCAGACGTAGTTTGTCTTCAGGAAATAAAAGCCCAAAAAGAAAATATTGATGCAAGCGTTATTGACAAAATGGGGTACCATCAATATTGGTTTCCTGCCCGGAAAAAAGGATACAGTGGTGTAGCCGTTTTCACAAAAACAGCACCTAATCAGGTACATTATGGGAATGGCTATGAATTAAGCGATACTGAAGGACGCGTCCTGCAGCTTGATTTTCCTGATATTTCCTTGATCAATGCCTATTTTCCGTCGGGCACCAGCGGCGACCTACGACAGGGTTATAAGTATCAATGGCTGGATGAATTCTTAAATTATCTCAATAAGCTCCGTGAAGCAAATCCTAAGCTGATAGTTTGCGGCGATTATAATATTTGTCACAAGCCTATTGATATACACGATCCGGTGAGCAATAAAAATTCATCCGGATTCCTGCCTGAAGAACGGGCGTGGATGGATAAATTTTTCGATTCCGGCTTTACAGATACTTTTCGATACTTTCACCCTGAACCACATCAATATAGCTGGTGGAGCTATCGTGCAAATGCCAGGACCAATAATAAAGGCTGGCGTATTGATTATATCAATTCAACCGATGAGCTGAAAGATAGATTAAGGGATGCAAAAATCTGTCAGGAAGTAAAGCACAGCGATCATTGTCCTGTTTATTTAGAGCTAAGCTAAATAATTATCCACAGGAAATTCACCGTCCTTTGGGCGTTTAGCCTTTCCTTACGGGTGTGGCATTGTTTTTGAAAAATATACTTTAGAGCTATGAAAGTCAGTCTGGTGGCGGGTTTTATCTCTTTATCCCTATCGTTAAAGGATATACCCTCTAAAGCCTCCTTCTGTAAAAGTACTATCAGTCGTGCTTTACGGGTAATTTTTAAGAAAATTTATAGCTTCCAAAAATTTGGTAATCTGCTAAAACACTCTATATTTGCTGCATCACAATCCATTCATAATTTTTTAAAAAACGATTCACTATGAACAAAGCCGAGTTAGTTGACAAAATTGCCAAAGATGCTGAGATCACTAAAGCACAGGCAAATGAAGCACTGGATTCTTTTACCAAATCCGTAGTTGCTACTCTTAAAAAGGGTGAAAAAGTAACCTTGGTAGGTTTTGGTACTTTCTCTGTCAGCAAACGTTCTGCCCGCGTAGGACGCAATCCTCAGACAGGTAAAGAAATTAAGATCCCTGCTAAGAAGGTTGCTAAATTCAAAGCTGGTAAAGAATTTTCTACTAAATTGAAGTAATCCTTCTTTCCAAAAAAATGAAAAGCAAGGAGAACGTTTTCCTTGCTTTTTTCTTTACTTTAAACGATTATTTTTTTATTGAACCTTATCAAAATATTACAGCTATGGGAAGAGGAGATATTAAAACTAAAAAAGGTAAACGCCACATTGGTTCTTTCGGCAAACTTCGTCCGCACAAAATCAAGAAATCGCACGATAAAAAAACCGGAGAGCAGACAGAGAAGAAAGCCTGATGCTTCTGAATAGATTCAGGGAGCCAGGCGTTCTTTCTTCCATTGATTCAATCCTGTTAAAACATATTGTATCCGGTCGTGCAGCCGGCTGGCACGGCCTTGCCAGAATTCGAACAGATCAGGCCGTAAGATATATCCACCCCAAAATGAAGGAATGCCGGGTAAAGACTGTTTAAACTTCTCTTCATATTGCCTTACTTTTTCCTCCAGGTAACCACGCCCTGAAATCACCTTACTTTGCGGCGAAGCCCAGGCCCCTATCTGACTTTTCAACGGCCTTGAATGATAATATTGCTCACTTTCTGCTGCATCGGCCCGAATAATCTCGCCCTCAATACGCACCTGACGTTCCAATTCTTTCCAGAAAAAGACTAAAGCCCCAAATGGGTTTTCTTTGATCTGTCTGGCTTTTTTACTTTCATAATTTGTATAAAAGTGAAACCCGCGCTCATCAAATCCTTTTAATAGTACAATTCTGGCAGAAGGCTTTCCTTTAGCATCTGCCGTGGCAAGCGTCATAGCATTGGATTCATCAATCTGGCTGTGCAGTACTTCATTAAACCATTTTTCAAATTGCAGAAAGGGATCATCAGAAACATCCTGCTCGCTGAGTGTGGCCATTTTATAATCTTTACGTATATCAGCCAAATCAATATTTGCCATAAGAATTATTTGAATGATTTTTGTACCTTAGTTTGAAACAAAATTAATACTTGTTACATTTATATAAAAAAGACCTTATGAAATTCGTATTGATGCGGTATGTAAAAAAAGGAAGTTCATTATTGTGTTATGTTTTATTAGCTCTCGGACTCGTGGTGGCAGGATGCCATTCCAATCATAAAAAAACATCGGGTGAACAGGTTTCTGAGAAAGTGATGCCGGCTTATTATAAATATCTTCAGGGAACAATAGGTAATCAAAAAGTAATCATTCAGTTAATAAAATATCATGACCGCTACGCAGGTATCTTTATCAATGACAGTATCGGCCGGCCACTTGAGATAGCCGGCAAAAAAGACAGTAGCGGGCTATTAACATTAATCAGCTATGATCATTATAACCCGGTAGATACCTTAACCGGGACTTTCCCTCAGCCGGGAGTTTTTCAGGGAGATTGCGCTGATACGGCCGGTAAGCATGCCTCATTCACCTTTCAGGAAATCTATCCGGCAGGGACTTACCGCTGGAATGTTTACACACTGTCAGATTCCCTTACTTATGATTCTACAATACAAAATTCTCCCAAAGCCAGAGTTCAAATGGCATTGCTTTGGCCGGAGGGAGAGGAGAATTTAATTAAAGATTCAGTCATAAAATATTACTGCGGAAGAAATGTACCCTTAACAAATCCAGCACAGGTTTTACATAGTCCGGTTGACTCTTTTTTTGCAGAATATAAGAACCTGAAAAGGAATATGCAGAATTCAACTGCAGGAGAGATACCCGCTATCTTCAACTGGGAATCTGATTTAGATATGAAGATTTTATGGAATGCCGACGGCATTGTCAGCGTCGCTTTTCAAAGTTATCAATATACCGGCGGAGCGCATGGACTTTCAAACACTTTGCTCCATGTTTTTGATCGGAAAGAAAATAAAACGCTTGCCATGAATGACATTTTTAAACCGGGTTATGAACAGGAATTGCGGCAAGCACTGGAAGAGGAACTGCGGAAACAATATGACATTCCGGATAACGCTCCTCTGAACGGCGATCACGGCCTATTATTCGATAAACGTTTAGCTTTAACTAAAAACTTCTACCTCACGGGAAAAGGCATCGGGTTCATTTATAATCCTTATGAAGTGGCTCCTTATGTAGTAGGACAAATTGACTTATATATTCCATTCAGTAAAATAGCGAACATCATTCAACCGGCTTATCTGAACATGGGAAATTAAGTTTAAGAGCATCTCGAAAAACTACTGTTAGATTCACGGAAATCAGCCTGCCGGCTGGCAGGTCCGTGCTATCCGTGACTGAGAAAAGCCAGGTATATGGTTTTTTGAGATGCCCTTAGGATAATCTGTTCAATTCTCTCAGCGCATCTTTTGCAATCCATTTTGCAGTAGAAGAATCCTGCAAATGAATCCGGTCAGCAGTTTCTATGGCTTTTATGCGTAAAGCAGCATTTCTTTTACCTATTTGCCGTAAAGCCCAGTTAACGGCTTTCTTTACGAAATTCCTTTCGTCTCCGGCATGTTTTTCAATTACCGGTAAAAAATCAATGAACACCTTATCCGGTGCAATTTTATCATGTACTGCATATTCCGCCATCAGCACAAATCCTGCCCTTTTAATAAACTCTTTTTTACTTTCGGTAAATGTAAAAGTACAATCAACGGCATGCTTAGTTTTATCAAATAAGTTACCGCACACCTGGTCACACAAATCCCACGAGTTAAAATCTTTCACCCAATCATTTATCTGCCGAATGGTTACTAATCCAGGATCATCAATCATGGAAGCCAGGATGCGCGCTTCATGAATATCCGTTTGCCAAAGCGCCAAAGCCAAAGTGTGATCTCTTTTAATCCGGCGTGCCAATTCTCTCAGCGCAGGAATTTTAACTCCCAATGCTTTTGAAGTATCAATTCCAAATCTACGCATGCCTTCTAAAGAGACCAGATCGCTTTGCTTCTTCAATTCAACGATAACCTCATGAGCTTTCATAAATGAGTATAATATTGAATTAATTATTTAGCAATTGATGATATTCAGTCGTGTCATTCAGTAAATTTACGGCCACTTTTACTACCTTGTCTGCCGGAAGCTGTTGGGCTATTCTTCCCCGTTGATAATAATAACGGCTCATAATTTCATCCGCCAGCAGTTGCATGATCTCATGCTTGTGTGTCATTAAATCCTGATTCTGCTGTTGCTTTACTTTTGCATACATCGCCTGGTAATCATCTTTTATCGCGTTAAAAGAACCTTCCTGCTTAGCGACATCCCGGAAATTCTGCAAAGCATCTTCTGATCCCGTCTGGTAAGTGAAATGTTTGTCTTTCAGGAAATGAAGAAACCGGTTAAAGTCATCTTCACTCAAGTAAAATTTCCCCAATGCAGGCTCGACCGGATGTTTGTAATAATATTGCGTGGCAAAATCAAAGAAATAATCTCCCGTAATTAAGGCGCCGGCAACATTGCTTAAAGAATCTTTTGACACCACCTTGTCCGGCATGATACCGCCGGCGCTTCTTACAATTCTTCCATCTTTTGTATGAAAGTCTTTTTTCAACGAATCCGGGATCAAAGAAACATATCCTTCGTTATTATCCTGAGAATAATCAATGGATTGAATGCATCTGCCGCTTGGGGTATAATATTTGGCAACCGTAAATTTTATTTTGGTGTCATACGGTAAATTACGGGTTGTCTGCACTAATCCTTTTCCAAAAGAACGCCTGCCCACAATAACACCCCGGTCGAGATCCTGCATCGCGCCGGCAACGATTTCAGAAGCAGAGGCGGAACCGCCATTTACCAGCACCACCAACGGGATCCGGGTATCCATAGGTTTCAAGTCAGCAGTGTAAACGTGATCCCATTCCGGGAGCCGGCCACGGGTGCTCATAATCGTATCTCCCTGCGGAAGAAATAAGTTAGCAGTTTGTAGCGCTTCAATCATCAGTCCGCCCGGGTTTCCCCTTAGATCAATCATCAGCCCTTTCAACTCAGGGTGCTCCTGTTTTATTTTTTGATACGCGGCGCTCACTTCATCTGCCGTACCTTCCGTAAACTGGCCTATTTTGATATAGCCGATACCGGGTGCAGCCAGACCAGCATAAGATACGGCTGGAATATCAATTTCCTGTCGTATGATTTTATAATCCGTGATTTTGTCATTGCCCGCATGGAGGATCTTAGTATTGAGTGAAGTTCCAGGATCGCCTTTGAGCAATCCGGCAATTTGATCCATAGATAATTTATTAACCGGTGTATCATCTAAGGAAAGAATAAAATCACCGGTATGTATGCCTGCATTAGCGAAAGGGCCATTTTCAACCACATCGCTGACCACGATAGCATCATGTGTTTTTTGAATGGAAATGCCCACGCCACCATATTTTCCCGTTGTCTCAAAATTCAAATCACTCAGCTCATCTTTTGGGAAATACCAGGTATAAGGATCCAGGCTTTGCGCCATAGCTTCAATGCCAGTCTGCATTAATTTGGAAGGATCTACGCTATCCACATAATAATCATTCAAATCCCGGTAAGCGGAAGCCATGATATCCAGGCTTTGGGCTATCTCAAAATATTTGTCGCTTATACGGAATGCAAATGCGAAGCAAAGTACCAATGCTGCTACAATAATAATTTTCAAACGCCACTTTTTCATATTCAGGGTTTATTAAATAATCTGTGATTTTTGATTTATGATCTGTGATCTTTGATCTGTGACTTTTTATTTTCGTTGTTTGAGGGTTGATGATTTTCGATTTAAGAAGTATTATAAAATCAGAAGTCTAAAATCTTAAGTCCGCATTCTGAAATCAAAAAAACCTTTTTTTACTTAAGGACATAGATTAACGACTATTGATTAGCGATTGATGATTTTTGATTGACGATTATATTCCCTTACGGCACCGGATCGTATCCATGTCCACCCCAGGGATGGCAGGATAAAACCCTGCGAACGGTCAGGTATCCGCCTTTAAAAAGGCCATACTTTTTTAATGCTTCTACTCCATAATTGGAACACGTAGGCGTATATCTGCACTGTCTTCCAAGCCAGGGAGATAACGTCCATTGGTATATTTTTATTAAAAAAATAAGGGGATAAGCCAATATTTTAACAAACAGTTTCATGTGCTATATTTCAGATCCTGCTAAATTCAGGATATATAACTATTGTTATGTCAAATATTTTTTCCGGGTTTCCCGCTAAGGCCTGCCTACCGGACAGGCACTAAGTCCGCGAAGCTTAGCCTTTGTGTTTTTCGCGGCTT
>SCQV01000410.1 GCA_004299085.1 Chitinophagaceae bacterium
AAGCACCAGGTTATTAAAGCTAAAAGGATGAGCGATGCCACCAGCATCCAAAGCAGCTTTCCAAATAAATAGCTGTAAGGTGTGGTAAAAGTGGCCTGAACAAAAAAATCGCTTACCGGATTTACATGTGTCCATCTTGTCTGGAGACGCGTATGTGCGCGAAATGTTCTCCGAAAATCTTTATCCCGGAATGCCGTGCGCTCCACCCGTTGAGTGTCTATGACAAAAGAAGCCCGTATGCCTCTTGATTCTAATTCATCGCTATAAATAGAATCCAGTTCATCCAATTGATATGGTTCTGCGCTGATTTGTTCAGCCATAAAGTACCAGTACGGATTAGATGAATTGTCTGAGCTGTCTGAAGAAGGATTAAGATGATTATTTCCAGGCAAAAAGCCAGGTTGACTGTGTTCGTCTTTCGGTTTTCCGGCAGGATGTTGAAAAGCACCCTCATGCTGCATGCCGGTATCGGGATGAGCGGCCAGATAAGCCTTCATATCTGCAAAACTTTTCCGTCCTGCGGCTTCTGCAAGCGCTCCGCTGATAGTCCTTCCAAACTGGTCGTAAGCGATATGCCAGGCATTATACAGCCAGTAACCCTGCAGCCCGATAATGCCGAGGATGCAAACAATCATCAGGATGAATATATAGCGGATTCGTTTTTTCATTATCGGGATTTTATCTATGACCGCAAAGCTAAATGCATTATAAACATTGATGCGGAAGCATTAACAGTAATTAACACTAAATATAGATAGTTAACAATATCCGATTGATCAACATCTGACCTTTGTGTGGAAAGATAATCAATTTTATTTTTTAAAAAATACATGAAGCCATGAAAAAAATAACCGTATTCTCCATTTCCTGCCTGCTGACAACGATTGCTTTTACCGCCTTTGCTCAGCAGAATAATTCCGGCATCGTGAATTATGAAGTGACCATACAACGAAATAATAATGGTACGGGCGGGCAAAACATCAATACTAATAATAATGAAGGCAGTGATGCCGCACCGGACGTATTTACCATGCAAAGAAATTTTACGTTTAATGCTGCGGGCGGTAAATTATCTTCTCCTTCTTTTGGCGGACAACAGACTCAGAGCAGAAGGGGTAATTTCAACAGAGGAGGTTCTAACAATGAATATGTTGATTTTGCCAACAAAAAATATATCCGTGCTTTTAAGCGGGAAGGGAATGATACAACCTTTTATATTTCCCAGGATATGAGAACGGCAACAAATTTCCAAACTTCCGATAAGACGAAAAAAATAGCCGGTTATACCTGTCATAAAGCAACCGCACAGCTACGGAATGCAACCTATACGATTTGGTACACAACCGATATTCCGGAAAACTTTTCTCCGGTGGATGGATTAATTCCCCCTGATGGCGGTTTTGTATTGGCGCTGGAAAGCGACCGGATGGAATATAAAGCTACCAAAGTGCAGTTGCAAAGTGTAAGTGATAATGATGTGCAGATTCAGGGGCCTTCAGTACAATTAAC
>SCQV01000411.1 GCA_004299085.1 Chitinophagaceae bacterium
AGCAACTTAATTAGGTCGCTCAAAAATAAAACAGATTTCTCACCTAACCAAATAATAATCAAAGATTTGTCTTTTACAGAAAATTAATAAAAGGGGTAATTAAGCGGAGTTAGGGATTAACAGAGCGACGTCGTCCCGACAATTTAGCCAGCTTCCTTTTTATCTGATCAGGGGTAGTATCTTTTTTAATCGTTATAACCATAAATCAAAAGTAAAGAAAATATGAATACGATAACGACAGACCGGAAATAGCAACTTATATATTTGCATCTTCGGGACTTAGAAAATCTGTATCAATAAAAATTAAGATAGGAAGAGATAGAATGGGTAAGCGCCTTCACAAAAAGTGCACGCGTATTAACAGAGCAGGGAATATATTTTGTTGCAAGATGAATGAATTTTTAACACGGTATAAGCAAAACTTTGAAACAATGAGAAAATTAAAACATACTGCTAAATGTACCGTAATGGAGCTAACTTATTGCTTATCAGTATAATATGGGAGGTACCAAGCGTACCTCTTTTCAATTAATTCAATAGTTTCACTACTAACTTATTTTAACTATAAAACTCAATACAGGTAATCATTACAGAATTAAAGATAATTTTTGGTAGTTAGAAATAGTTAATTTAATTTGCACCCCTATAAGCACCCCAACAATAGGAGGTACCAAAATGCAAACAAAATTCTATCTAAAAAGACCGGAGGAAACAAAGCCGACTGCCATAGTATGTATGGTAACTTACTCTATGAATAGGCTGAAAGTTTATACAGGTATTTCAGTTGAGCCTAAGTATTGGAATAAGAATAGCCATAAGATAAGGTTAAACACTTCTTATAGGCAAGGCAGTAGCATTAACACCCGATTGGACACTATCAAAGGACTGATAGAGAAATGTTATTATGACTATCAGAACGAACATAAGGCGGAACCTTCGCCCGATATGTTCCGCAAACTGATTGATACAGCGTTAGGCAGGTCAAAGGAAACTAAGCTCTCATTCTTTGAGTACTTTCAGGACTTCATTAATCGTACCAATACCGGACAAAGGAGAAATGCCAAAGGACAGATTATAAAGCCCTCCAAAGCCTATAAGGTAACGTTCAATAACCTGAAAGGCTTTAGCACAGGGTGGAATAAGCATTTAGACTTTGATACAATAGATTTAGACTTTCACGGCGACTACCTCAAATATTTGCAGCGTAAAAACCTTGCTGAAAATACCATAGGCAGGGATATTAGGAACCTTAAAACCGTTCTCAATGATGCAGCCGAAAAAGGACAAAATACAAACCTTGCTTTCCGGTCAAAGAGGTTTACCAAACCTTCGGAGGAAGTAGATAACATTGCCCTGACAGTTAGCGAATTACAGGACTTGCAAAACCTTGACCTTTCAGGAACACCAGGACTTGACCGGACAAGGGATTTATTCTTGATTGGATGCTATACAGGGCTAAGATACAGCGATTTTAGCCGACTGACAGCCGATAACCTCAAAGGCAAATTCATTGAAATAAAGCAGCAAAAAACAGGCAATCCGGTTGCTATTCCCATACATAGCGTGGTACGCTCTATCATTGAGAAGTGTAACGGGAACCTGCCAGAAAGCATATCAAACCAAAAGACCAATGAAGGGCTAAAGGACATTTGCCAGCGTGTACCTTCATTATGTGAACCTGCATCTAAGACCAGAACACAGGGAGGTATGAAGCTCACTACCAATTATGAGAAATGGCAGATAGTAAGCACCCATACAGCACGGCGAACCTTTGCTACCAATGCCTACTTACAAGGCGTTCCCACAGTTACCATAATGGCAGTTACCGGACATAAGACAGAGAAAGCATTTTTGAAATATATCAAAGTTACACCAAAGGAGCATGCTAAAATAATGGCTGCTGTTTGGGCTAAGAATAAATTGAAAGCAGTATAAATATCCAATTATGGAACTACAAACCATCCAAAGTAAAATTTACGAAATAAGATATCAAAGGGTAATGCTGGATTTTGACCTTGCAGAAATGTATGAAGTGGAAACCCGTGTACTTAACCAGGCAGTTCAAAGGAACCTTGACCGCTTCCCTGAAGATTTTATGTTCCGTCTTACGATTAAAGAATGGGATAACTTGAAATCACAATTTGTGACATCAAGTTGGGGAGGCAGACGAAAACTTCCTTTTGTTTTTACGGAGCATGGAGTTACAATGCTTGCCAGTGTATTAAAAAGTAAAAAGGCAATAGAAATTAATATTCAAGTGGTAAGGGCATTTATTCTATTACGCCAATATGCTTTATCCCATAAGGATTTAACCGATAAGCTAAAGAAGTTGGAGCGTAAATATAATAAGCAGTTCAAAGATGTATATGAAGCTCTCAACTATCTGCTGAAAAAAGATAAGCAGGAAACAGAGCAAAGAGCACGGCAAAGGATTGGATTTAAAACGAATAGTGAGAAATAAAAAGAGAACTATTTAAAACACCTAAAACCTAAGTTATGGCAACAAAAAAGCATTCACCAAAGCTATCCAAAAGGGAGCAGCAGCAAATGGATGATTGGAGTTCAGGCGGATATTTGAGATTAGTAGAAGGTATGCAAGCCTATTATGGGAAGCCATCAAGAAACGACCGTTCATGCCTGATATCCTATAATCCAAAAAATCACCGATACATTGTAATAGGATTATCACGTCGCAGACATAGATAACCCATAAATCTTTTAAACATGAACACTAAACCTGTCTCTCCTGTACCTCCTTTGGTAGATAATCAGCCGGAGGATTTAAAAAATCAGAAGCGGAAGCTGAACAACAGAGAGAATGATAAACCGTTTAGGGAGGGCATTAAAGATGCTTTATATCACATGCGATTTTTAAATAACCAACAAGAGGTAAAGAAAGTGGTGGGCAATATACCAGACCCTGTAAAACGACAATCGTATATTAAGGAGTTGCTTTCAGATGCAGAAAAAAATAACTTTAAAACCATTGCTCGATTATCTACCGTTAACTATCTAAATGATGAACTAAAGAGTACAGAAGAAATATTAAAAGCTAACCAATCAAAAGTAATAGAAAAACAGCCTGAAAGTACAAGCCTGAAAGAAATATCTGATAGCGAATTAAAGAAAATATTTAATGCCTCAAAGGTTGATGATTTTAGGAAATTGGAACAAAAATTATTTAATAGGAATTACTTAGACGTTAACCGGAAATGGCAGAAGACTGCACCAGAACTAATTGCATTAATTCTATGCCTACAAGAGCAACAATACCACTACTTTAAAAATGTTGCTACTAATAAAAAGATAAAAGATTTTTTTCAGCAACAATATCAGATTGATATAACTCAACAGTTCAAACCATCTAAGCGGGTCAATTCTGAAAAACATAAGACTACATTTACCGCAATAATAAATGACCTATAAACGTACCGTTTTGGGCGGTATGCGTACCGTTTAACGTACCGTTTTAATTTTCACTTTATAGCCTGTAATTCTTTACCACAAAGAGTTACAGGCATTTTTATTACCTTTTTTCAACGTACCGTTTTTTAGCTGTTAGCAGCAACTCAATGAACTTTGCCATATCGCATTGCGAAATAATAACAGCCTGAATGAGTAGCTAACAGGAAGGCACAAACTCAAAAACAATGGCAATAACATTCGATTTACTTCCTGCTGCAATGGAAGAAACAATAGACCGCTTGGACAGCATAGAGAAGCTGTTAATGAAGATGCAGCAACCAGCACCATTACCACAAGGAACTGACTACATTACTCGTAAGCAGGCAGCCGAGCTACTGCATTGTAGTTTAGTGAGCCTGCACGCTTGGGCGAAGCAAGGAAAAGTAAAGCTCTATCATTTTGCCGGAAAAACTTACCTAAATAAGAGTGAGGTAATGGCAGCAATGAAGCCGGTCAGTTATGACCTGAAACAGAAAGGAGGTAGCAAATGATTACTACCCCCCTAAAATCTTCAAAATTGCAGAGCGAAGATACGGCATTATCAGCAAATGGTAAAGACTTGCACCCTGTTTTTTCATCCCTAAAAAAAGAGGAAACATTCATCAATCATATTAGTGAGTTGACCTCTCCAAATGTAATTCAACATGAAATACTATTGGATGAGATGCTGTCCAGGTTTGGCGAAGTGGATTATAGAGAGCGGGCAGGATTGGATAACGGCGAGAAGCTAAGCCGGAAAATATATGTAGTTATCACAGTTGATGAAGTACTACTTATTGCCAGAGTTGAAAGATGGCAGATGTGCATTAAACATGAGAAAGTTTATATCTTTAATGGTGCTTTTTGGAAAGTTTGCCCTGATGGAGATTTCCAAACTTTCCTTGTTCAGGCTGCCTGCAGGATGGGAGTGCCGGACATTGATGCACGTTATCACAAATTCGGGGATGAACTATATAAGCAGTTCATTGCCTCTGCTAACTTGCCAGAGCCGGAACAGCAGCCGGAACAAGTACTTATTAATCTTCTTAATGGCACATTCGTTTTTACACCTCAAAAGCAATTTATCAAAAAACCTGATGCTAAGGATTTTCTGACCTATCAATTATCGTTTGTTTATAAGCCGGATGCTACTGCACCAACTTTTGAAAAATACCTAAATGAAGTATTACCGGATGAGTATTTACGGAAAATACTATTTGAATTTTTGGGATATATTTTCATTCACCCCTCGACATTAAAATTAGAAAAGGCATTGCTATTGGTGGGAGGTGGAAGTAATGGTAAAAGTGTTCTATTTGATATTGTGTTGGCATTATTGGGGTATGAGAACGTGCTAAGTCATTCGCTCCAAAACCTGACCAATAACAAAACAGGCTATCACCGTGCTGACCTTGCGGACAAGCTCCTAAACTATTGCAGCGAACTATCCGGTATCAGCGACATTTCTATATTTAAAGCGTTGGTATCAAATGAGAATGTAGAGGCAAGGCAGATTTACGGAAAGCCTTTCAATTTCATTAATAGATGCAAGCTGATGTTCAACTGCAATGAGCTACCAAGTGAAGTGGAGCATACTCACGCCTTTTTTAGGCGCTTCTTCATCATTCCATTTGATGTAACAATTCCCGAAGATAAACAGGACAAACATTTAGCACAGAAGATTATCAAAAGCGAACTGCCAGGCGTGTTTAATCTGATTCTAAAAGGCTTACAGCGATTGATTAGTCAGCAAGGCTTCACCCACAGCGATAAGGCTGAAACAGCCTTGAAAGATTTCAGGGAGCAATCGGACAGCGTACAAATGTTTATCAATGAGGAAAATTATCAGAAAAGTAATGAAAAATCCGTGTACTTGAAAGAGTTATTTAATGAGTACCGCTCTTATTGTACTGATAATGGCTACCGACCAGTTGCCATGAGAAAGTTTAGTGAAAGACTACGGAAAATAGGGTTTGAAATTGAAAAAAAGATGAATGGGCGTATAATTTATATAGAAAAAAAAGTTTTTTAAATGGTGTCATAATCGGCATATCCGTCATAAGTGGTTTTGCATTATGACGCAAATGACGCAAATGACGCAAATGACAGTTATAAACAAACATTTTTTTACCATGACTGAAACGACATATCAATATCAATTAGAAAAAGGCAGCCGGAAATTTATCTGTCCTAATTGTGGCAAAAAGACTTTTGTCCGGTATATTGACCATGAAACAGGCGACTATCTTCCCGAAAGGTACGGACGTTGCGACCGTGAAAGTAACTGCCAATATCATTTGAACCCATATAAAGATGGGTACGGAAAAAAGGATAATTCTAAGGAATGGACACAAACTCCCGAAAAAAAAGTTTTTTTACGACCTACATATCTTACACTTGCTACATACATTCCTGATAATGTTTTACGGCACACCCTCAAAGAGTATGATAAAAATACTTTCATTCAGAATCTTCTTACCAATATTCAATATCCATTTGAGGTAAAGGACATTCAGGGAGTAATAAGCCTGTATTATTTAGGAACAATCAGGAGCGCAATAACTTTTCCATTCATTGACGCTGATGGGAATATCGTTTCTATCCAAATGAAAGAATTTGACAATGAGAACCATACGACTAAAACCGGATGGATACATAAATATTTAGAGAACTATTACAGGCATGAAAATAAGCCGTTTCCGAAATGGCTTGCTGATTACCAGAAAAATGAGAAGATAGTTACCATACCTTTTGGAACACACCTACTGAATAAATTTAAGGAGAATCCTGTATTTCTCGTCGAAGCCCCTAAGAGTGCGATATATGGAACATTGTACTATGGTAGTCCTGAATATTCAACGTATAACCCTCTTTGGCTTGCAATTGGGAGCCTGTCATATTTGAATTTTGAGAGATGCCAAGTTCTCAAAGGTAGGGATGTGTATTTGTTTCCTGACCTCTCCAAAGATGGAAGCTCTTTTGAGAAATGGAATCAGAAAGCGCAGGAATTACAAAAGCAGATTTCAGGAATCAGATTTGAAATTTCAAAACTCATTGAGAAAAAAGCAGATACCGAAAGCAGGAATCACGGTAATGATATTGCAGATTATCTAATAGAGTTGGATTGGAGAAAGTTTAGAAAGTATGATGTTCCGGCGAAGCCCTCCATAATGGAAACCATTTGCACCGAACCGGAGCCGGTTTGGTTTATTGATGCTAAAGGTATTTTATTCCGTTTCAAGAACGGCGAATTTGATTATCCTACCTATGAAGATTTACAGGCTGATGTTATCGTCCGCTATCACGTTGCACCGGAAAAATTTGTTTCAGCGATAAATAATTTCATTGATACTTTGAAAAATTAGACAATGGAACAAGTAACAATATATTGGAAACATGAATTAAAGCACCTCCATTTAGCTGACTTAGAAAAACGCTATCCTGATGCTTTCCGGTTATCGGGAGGTTACTCTCAAAAGATTACTCCCTACACCGATAAGACCGCTAACGGATTAACCAGATGTATATGCGATTGGATTAATTATAACGGTGGCGATGCTCAACGGATAAACACAACCGGAACCATGAGGAAGATAAACGGGCGTATGAAATGGACACATTCAGGCATGAGAAGGGGAACGGCGGATATTCCTGTTTCTTTACGGGCAAGTATAACGTTTTTATGTTACGGCTATTGACAAAACTCTTTTATATACTTATAGGCATCTGTATTTCCTAATTCTCCGGCTTTACTTAAATCTAAGCAGCCCTTGACTTTTTCGTTTAAACTTATTTCTGCAATTCCTCTACCCAAATAGACAGTTGCAAAATTTGGATTTAACTTTATGGTAGTGTTAAAATCTTGAATAGCTCCATTATAATCTTGGAGTGCGCCTTTGCTAATACCTCTACTGTAATAATAATCGGCAACTGTTGGGTTAAGCTTTATTGCTTTTGTATAATCTTGAATAGCTCCATAATAATCTTGGAGGTGGTATTTGCTAAGACCTCTATTGTAATAATAATCGGCAACTGTTGGGTTAAGCTTTATTGCTTTTGTATAATCTTGAATAGAACCATAATAATCTTGGAGGTGGTATTTGCTAAGACCTCTACTGTAATAATAATCGTCAAATGTTGGGTCAAGCTTTATTGCTTTTGTATAATCTTGAATAGAACCATTATAATCTTGGAGTGCGCCTTTGGCAAAAGCTCTATAAAAATAATAATTGGCAACTGTTGGGTCAAGCTCTATTGCTTTTGTAAAATCTTGAATAGCCATTATGTAACTAAGGCTATCGGAAACATCCTCCGTCCATTTAATTGAAGATAACACAGAACCTCCCTTCTCAACCCACTCTGTTGCTGTTTGTGCTGTAAGCATTCTAAAAGAAAGGAAAAGGCAGAATAATAAAATTAACCTTTTCATTATCTTTTGTTTATTTGGCCCGGGTTAGTTACCTCCATTTCCGGCTTACCTCTATATAAAGTAACTTTGCCTTTGATGGCTATATTTTTGCCTTCGATACTTTCTAATAAATATTTGAATTTATCTCTATCTTCTTTCCATATTACAATTGTAAAAGCCTGGTCGGGGTAAGAGCCGTCAATATCTAAAAAGGTAGGCTCTCCTTTTGCATGGTGGTCAAAATATTCACCGGACACAGTTCCGGTAACAGTTATTTCTTTACCAACATAGTTAGCGGCGCTATCAGCCGAAATAGTTTGCCCCTTACAAGAAGTGGATAATAGGATAGCTAAAGAGAGAATAAGCCATTTCATTTTATCAAAATATTAGGAGTAATTGTTTGGTTAACGAATAGTAAACCTAACAAGAGTTAGAGAATAAACCAAAAAAAATTTTTTAGGAACGGAACATAGAAGGGCTGAACGTGCCGGAGGACTGTATTTTGTTGCAAGGTTAATGAATGAATTTCTATCATGGTATAATCAAAACTTTGAGCAATGAAACTCTGATTGGCGGGTTAATCCTGCTGCTACCGTTCTTTATCTTCCTCACCCTCGTACCTTCTTTTATAAATTAATTTTGCCCGTATTTATGTATCTATTACATCCCCCCGATGTATTACGGCGGACTAAGTTATTTACCTCTTTTCCTGCCTCAAAACCCATAAGCCAATAAAAAAGTAGAGAACAAGGCTAATTTTATTACATAGTGAAAGGTACTAAGTATCATTTTCAGCCCGTTGCTTTGTCTATGGGGGGTTTAGGGTGAAATCATCCCTATGAGAAAATTCTAATGCTTTTGGAGGGTGGTTTTTGAGAATGGGAGAAGTGCCCCTGATATTTCAAAAGCTATCTGACAGGCTGACATTTTTCTATCAAAGTACACCCCTCATTGTACCCCAAAGCATCTAAGTAATTGATTATCAGTATAGCATTGAGGTACCAAGCGGAGTCGAACCGCTGTGTAAGGTTTTGCAGACCTCTGCCTAGCCACTCGGCCATGGTACCTTTTTTCTGCAAACCGCAAAAGTAATTAATTTTCCATATTCTCTGCTT
>SCQV01000412.1 GCA_004299085.1 Chitinophagaceae bacterium
GCCCATAAAATAACAGGAGGGTACTCCCCTTAGTTTTGAAACAGACATTTTTAACCTGAAAGCGTTATCTGTAAAAGATTCGAAGCTATTTGTATTCAATTTTAGTCGGACAATAATGATATTATATCTTATATTATTAAATGAGTAAAGATAAAAAAATTATTGGGTACATATTTTCTTATTCTACAAGTTTTCTTATTCTGCAAGCTCATTTTTCAAAGATTCATTTATATGCCGTTACCTGCAATTTTAACAGTTCATTAGAATTAAATCTGAAAAAAAAGCAGAAAATCAGTAACTTAGATGACAAATTAACAGACAGAAGCATTCGGATTGTTATTTGCTATTTTTGAGTTGAATTTATAGTGTGTTGATTGAACAATTAATGAAAAAATAAAGTTTTAGATAAAAGATATGAACGTCAATAATTTCACGATTAAGGCGCAGGAAACTCTGCAACAGGCACAGCAACTGGCATTTGATGCGGGTAATCAAAGCATTGAAACTGGTCACCTCCTGAAGGCATTACTGGCAGATAATGGAGATATCGTTGATTTTTTGTTGAAAAAGAATAATGTAAATCTCGCTTTTCTGAATGCAAAGCTGGATGAACAACTGCAGAAGTATCCTAAAGTATCCGGTGAAGCCGGTCAATTTATGAGCCGGGAAGCTAATAATGTAATGCTGCGCGCCAGCTCAAGCATAAAGGATTTCAAAGATGAGTTTGTAAGTGTTGAGCATTTGTTGCTTGCTATCCTGGATGGCACCGACGAAACTGCTAAGCTCCTAAAAGATATGGGACTTACTGCCAAAGGCTTGCGTACTGCTATTCTGGAACTTAGGAAAGGCTCAACCGTTAATACGCAAAGCGGCGATTCACAATATAATGCTTTGCAAAAATATGCACGTAATCTCAACGAATTGGCTTCCGCCGGTAAATTGGATCCCGTTATCGGAAGGGATGAAGAAATACGGCGCACACTGCATATCTTGTCACGCCGCACTAAAAATAATCCGATATTGGTAGGAGAGCCTGGAGTTGGTAAAACAGCCATAGTAGAGGGTTTGGCACATCGTATTATCAGTGGTGATGTACCTGAAAATTTAAAGACAAAAATAATTTACGGCTTGGATATGGGCGCCTTAATGGCCGGCGCTAAATACCGCGGCGAGTTTGAGGAAAGGTTAAAGGCTGTGATAAAAGAAGTAACCACCAGTGATGGCCAGATCATTTTATTTATAGATGAAATCCACACATTGGTTGGCGCCGGTGCTATGGAAGGCGCCATGGATGCCGCTAATATTCTCAAACCTGCCTTAGCCCGTGGCGAGCTACGAGCCATTGGAGCGACCACATTAAATGAATATCAGAAATATTTTGAAAAAGATAAGGCATTAGAACGCCGTTTTCAGAAAGTGATGATAGATGAGCCAAGTGTGGAAGATGCTGTCTCTATTTTAAGAGGATTGAAAGAACGTTATGAAACGCATCACCATGTACGTATTAAAGATGAAGCTATTGTAGCTGCTGTTGAACTTTCACATCGCTATATTACCGATCGTTTTCTGCCGGATAAAGCTATTGATCTGATGGATGAAAGCGCTGCCAAGCTTCGTCTGGAAATGAATTCCATGCCAGAAGAACTGGATGAGTTAGAGCGCAGAATCCGTCAGTTGGAAATTGAGCGGGAAGCAATAAAAAGAGAAAATGATGAAGCGAAATTAAATGATCTGAATAGAGAAATTGCCAACCTGGATGAAGAAAGAAAATCCTTCCGCGCCAAATGGCAAGAGGAAAAGGAATTCGTGGATAAGGTTCAAAATGCAAAGTCAGCTATTGAAGATTTAAAGCACGAAGCAGAACAGGCGGAACGGAATGGCGATTATGGTAAAGTAGCCGAAATACGTTATGGAAAAATCAAGGATGAAGAAAACAAGGTCGCTAAATATACCAACGAGCTGAATAATCTATCCGCCAATAGCAAGCGCCTGTTAAAAGAAGAAGTAGATGCAGAGGATATTGCTGAGAATGTATCCAGGGCAACCGGCATTCCGGTAACAAGTATGTTACAAACAGAAAAGGAAAAATTACTGAATCTGGAAGATCATTTGCATGAACGTGTGGTAGGGCAGGATGAAGCGATTGAAGCGGTGGCAGACGCTATTCGCCGGAGCCGTTCAGGATTGCAGGACCCGAACAGACCCATCGGTTCATTTATATTTTTAGGCTCTACGGGCGTGGGGAAAACGGAACTTGCCAAAGCGCTTGCAGAATTTCTCTTTGCTGATGAAAGCATGATGACGCGAATTGACATGAGTGAATATCAGGAAAAACATACGGTAAGCCGTCTGATAGGCGCTCCGCCCGGATATGTGGGTTATGATGAGGGAGGACAACTGACGGAAGCTGTGCGCCGTAAGCCCTATTCTGTAGTGCTTCTGGACGAAATAGAAAAAGCAAATCCTGATGTATGGAATATCTTATTACAGGTTTTAGATGATGGGAGATTGACTGATAACAAAGGCAGGGTAGTGAATTTTAAAAATACCATCATTATTATGACGAGTAACCTGGGTAGTAATATCATTCAGGAGAGCTTTGAAAAAGTCAATAAAAAGAACAGAGAGGAAATAGTGGAATCCGTCAAGGTGCAGGTAACTAATTTATTACGCCAGACTATCCAGCCTGAGTTCATAAACCGCATTGATGAAATCATCATGTTCCAGCCTTTATTAAAAGATGATATTGAGCAAATCATCAAAATTCAGCTTAATCACCTGAAAAAGCTGATGGCAGAAAATGGGATGGATTTACATTTTACAGAATATGCCTTAGATTATCTTGCTGACCAGGGCTTTGATTTGCAGTTTGGAGCGCGCCCGCTAAAGCGTGTTATTCAAAAGCAAATTGTAAACTTATTGAGCAAGAAAATTATCGCCGGAGAGATAGATAAGTCTAAACCGGTATTAATAGATGTATTTGATGGCGTAGTGGTCGTGAGGAATGAGTCCAATAACACAGAAAAAAAAGGCAAAGTAAAAGAAGAAGAGAAAGTGTAAAACATCTTTAAAATAGTAAAAGGCATACATTCGTGAAAAGATGTATGCTTTTTTATTTTTACCAGGCACAGGACTATCAGTATTCTCCTCTCTGAAAATAATTCTGTACCCATGATCATATTCCTTTTCGCATTTTTATTTTTTCCTGTAAGTTTGTGCCCGATAAATAAAAACCATGTCCGATTATCAACACCTTCAGGATTTTATAGAACCTGTCGCCATGAACGATCTTTTTGGCGATATTACCTTTAATGAAAATCAATTTGGCTATTTCTTACATCAAAAAGAAGATATAAATAAAACGCAAGACGATGACAT